>CAZBGH010000156.1:497-3859 GCA_964491335.1 uncultured Methanosarcinales archaeon
TGCCTCTGGCAATCAAGGTCACATATTAACACAGAAAGGGACTGCTCTTCTAAAAAGGTTTAGATCATTATTGAATATTAAAGAGGTAAAATTAAAGTTATATCCTCACCTTAAGAGTGTCGCTTTATCAACTAGATCTAATAAAAAGTTATCTTATGAGCAGAGGGACTTAGCTGTGAAATCTGGTGCAGAAGGCGCAATTATAACTCATATTAAAAATAAAAAGCTTGTGATACCTGATAAAAGTGTTTTGCCTGACTTTCTAATGCTTGAGAAGAAATTCCCTATGAAAGAGGGTAATATTATGATACTAACATTCTCTGAAAGTTTAAGAAAGTCTGTGAATGCAGCTGTTATTGTAGCCTCAACCAGAAATAAGGAGTTAGAAACTCTGATTAGTGAAAGTTTCTTGAACAAGTAGTCCATAAATTTAAAAGATTCTCTTCAGTTTGTGTGGAGTATAGATTAAACTATTAGTTTGAATATACGCTATTTAAAATAGACAACTTCAAAATATTAGAAGCGAAAGTCATTTATACACTATCCAATACACTATTTAGGGAAAGTATTATATTAATATGATATATTCATAAATTTATATCTCTATACAATATGTTAGTACACAATGATTTAGAACTATCAATATTTCATCAATTATTTAGAGAAGCTCCAAATTGGGAGAGTGTAATCCTAAGATTTAAAGAAACAGAGACATATAAAAATGGAATATACGATGATACAAATCTTCCTGGCTATTAAGGGGAGTTATGTTTGCGTGATTCGTTGGAGCAGATATGTAAAGGATTAGGAGATAGAGTAGTGTTTGACCCAATTCATGGTGGAGAATCAGCAGGTAGATATATTTTCGAATCATCCCTTAATAATAAATTATTAGTAATGAAAAAGGATGGTGCAACATATTCTGAAATAGATGAATTACTGTTAATAGACAATCTACCTGTTCTTTTTGAAATTAAACTCTCAATTTATAAAGGTAGAAGGGGTAACGTTACTCAGATAAATCCAGGTAAAAGAGGTGTTAAGCATGCAATGAATGTAAGTAGAATTAACTTTATGTTAAATCCTATAAAGAGCTATTTTCAATCTCGTTGTGGGTATGTGCTTGTAGTCTATCCTGAACAAATTACATCTAGGTCACCTCTTCAGGCAGAATTCATTAATCAAGGTGGAATACTGAGGCCATTTTATACTGATAGAGAAACTTACAGAAAAATAGAAATCCCTAGAATTAAGCAGGAGTATAGTATATAATCTGAGGAATATATCTAATAACTACCAACTCTAATAACTACTAATATTGTTATTCTGATCAAGCGTGGATTATATTTTTTATATTTATTTTTCTATTATTATACTTTGCACTTTATCTTTTTTATACTTTGTTTTATACTTTGCAACGAGGTGTTTCAGTGGTGCTTGTCGGTCCGCCATATATAGCTGGACATCAATAATAGGCGGACTACTGCATACACAAAGTCACTCGTTTGCGAAATATTATAATTTAAATAAATCTTTTTTGTATTCAATATGCTTTAGCAAAATATGTCCAGAACTTACTTTCTTTATTACAATTTACGCACTTTCCTAAAGTTTTTTTCTGGTCAAAAGGGATTACTCTTGCAGTTGCGCCTTCTGTCTTTTCTTTAATTTCTTCTTCACATTCTTCATCTCCGCAAAATAAGGAGTGAGCTATTTTCTTATCTTTAATAGCTTTTATTAGGTCTCTAAAATTACTTACATCTACAATATTATTATACAATAACTTCTCAGCCCTTTGGAATAAAGATGCATGAATATTCTCAAGCTCTTTACCTACTTTCTTTGATAGCTCTGCTATTTTTACTGCTTCCTTTTTACTTGTATCTCTCCTAACTAAAACAACTTGATTTTTTTCAATGTCTTTTGGACCAATCTCCAGCCTTAAAGGTACTCCTTTTAGCTCCCACTCATTATATTTCCATCCAGGATTATAAGCTTCTCTATCATCAAGTTTTACTATGTAACTTTTCTCAAGTTTATTCTTAACCTCATTCGCCTTTTTTAAAACGTTCTCCTTAGTCTTATCAAATAAAACTGGGACTATAACTATTTGTATAGGCGCTATTTTTGGCGGTAAGATTAAACCTTTATCATCTCCGTGGACCATTACAATAATTCCAAGCATCCTAGTTGTTATAGCCCATGTATTCTGCCACACATAATCCTGAGCACCCTCCTTATTCAAGAATTTTATGTCAAAGGCTTTAGAGAAATTTTGGCCATCAAAATGTGCATCTGGCCCTTGAGCAACTTTACCACTTGGCAGAAAAAATTCAAGACTATAGCTTGCAATAGCCCCTGCAAATTTCTCTTTTTCTGTTTTCTTACCTTTTATAGATGGAAGAGCCAGATAATCTCTGCAAATTTCCTCCCATAAGCCTAGGATAGCATATATCTCCTTTTCAGCCTCTTCCTTTGTTGCAAATGCTGTGTGACCTTCACACCACAAAAATTCTCTGGTTCTTATTAATGGTGTTGGATGTTTGAATTCCCACCTTACAACACTATTCCACTGATTATATTTTAAAGGTAAATCTCTCCAGCTTCTTATCCATTTTGAGTATGAGTCGTACATAATAGTTTCAGATGTTGGTCTGATTGCTAATCTTTCACTAAGTTTAGTATCACCTGCCTGAGTAACCCATGCTACTTCTGGGCTAAATCCTTCTACATGTTTAGCCTCTTTTTTAAACAAACTTTCTGGTATGAGCAATGGGAAATAAACATTTTGAATACCCATTTTCTTTAATCGTTTATCAGTCTCCCTAACAATAGTTTCCCAGATAGCGTAGGAGTAAGGCCTAAACACTAAACACCCAGAGACTAGGGTATAATCAGTAAGCTCTGACTTAATAACTACCTCTGCATACCATTTACTTACATCTTCAGACTTTTTTACAGTTAATCCTAAGCCTTCTTTTTTCTGTTCCATTATTACTTTACCATTTTAGATTATATTTAAACATTTGCACACTATAAAGTATTATCCTTATTAAGCAAGCTTTAAACCGTTTTGAACTTTCCTTTCAGGTATTGCTAGGATGACATTTCCATTATCTATGATAAATCCTGTAGTAAGCACCTCTGATGTAAAATTTGCAATATTCCTAGGTGGAAAATTTGTTACACATATGACCTGTTTGCCTAATAAATCCTCTTTCATATATAAAGCCATGATTTGTGCACTTGATTTTTTAATTCCAAGCTCTCCAAAATCAATCCATAACTTATATGCAGGCTTTTTAGCTTCTGGAAAATCTTCTACTTTAACTATTGTTCCAACTCTTATATCTATTTTATTA
>CAZBGH010000157.1:0-3792 GCA_964491335.1 uncultured Methanosarcinales archaeon
CACTTTGTTCGTGAGTTTCAACATAGTTGAAACCTTTGTTGGTTGACTATATAAGAATATTGAAATGATAGAAATAAATAATAAAAGCTTTTCTTTTTGGGAATATGGTGATTAAATGGCAGAAAAAATGGCTGAGAGGGTCAAAAGATTAATGACTCAGCATGATAACATTAGGAATATCGGAGTCTGCGCTCATATTGATCACGGCAAGACAACTTTTTCTGATAATCTATTATCTGGGGCAGGTATGATGTCTGAAGAATTAGCTGGGAAACAGCTTGTTCTTGATTTTAGAGAGGATGAAAAGGCAAGGGGAATTACTATTGATGCGGCAAATGTTTCAATGGTGCATGATGTTGATGGTAAAGAATTCCTTATTAATTTAATTGATACACCAGGCCATATTGATTTTTCTGGAGATGTTACAAGGGCAATGAGAGCTGTTGATGGTGCAATAGTTCTATGCGACTGTGTTGAGGGTATAATGCCTCAAACTGAGACTGTGCTAAAACAGGCTTTAAGAGAAAGGGTTAAACCAGTTTTATTTATCAATAAAGTTGATAGACTAATAAGAGAGTTAAAGCTAACACCTGAAAAAATGCAGGAAAGGTTTGTTGCAATCATTAATAATGTTAATAGACTGATAAGAAGTTTTCTTGATAAAGAAATGAAAGCTAAGTGGGATGTTTCTGTAAATGAAGGAAGTGTTGCATTTGGCTCAGCTGTACATAACTGGGCCTTATCATTTGACTATATGCAAAAGCATAATATGACTTTCAAGGATGTTATTGAGGCATATAATAATGACGACTATAAAACACTTGCAAAAAAGGCGCCGCTGCATAAAGTGGTTCTTAATCTGGTTGTTAAACATCACCCAAACCCTAAAGAGGCACAGGCATATAGAATCCCTAAGATATGGCATGGAGACTTAGATAGTGAGACTGGAAGATCGTTGATAAACTGTGATTCAAATGGGCCTCTTGCTTTTATTGTAACTAAGATAGTTATTGACCCTCATGCAGGAGAGGTGGCTGCTGGGAGAATTTTTTCAGGGAAGATGAAAACAGGAGATACAGTTTATATGAACCAGGCAAAAAAACAAGTAAGACTGCAACAAGTTTCTATTTACAACGGACCAAAAAGAGAGACTGTAGATCTGACTTTTGCTGGAAATATTGTAGGTATAGTAGGTTTAAAAGGTGTGTTTGTAGGAGAAACGGTTTCAACAGAGGAGATGGAACCTTTTGAGGCAATTAAACACTTATTCGAACCTGTTGTTACAAAAGCTATTGAGGCTAAAAGACCTTCAGATCTACCAAAACTGGTTGAGGTGCTTAAACAAGTTGAGAAGGAAGATCCTACTATTGAGATTGAGATTAATGAAGATACAGGAGAGCATTTGATGCGTGGGATGGGCGAATTGCATTTGGAGGTTATTGAAAACAGGATAAGAACTGTAAAAGGCATAGATGTTGTAACTTCAAAACCAATTGTTGTGTTCAGGGAAACTATTCTAGCTAAAAGTCCTGAAATTGAAGGCAAGTCTCCAAATAAGCATAATAAATTTTATTTTGTAGTGGAGCCTATAGAAGAGAGTATTACACAAGCAATTAAAAACGGAGAGATAGCTGAAGGTAGAATAAAAAAGAAAGATTTAGTATTAAGAGATAAATTAGTGGCATGCGGTATGGACTCGCGTGATGCTTTAAAAGTTAAAGAGTTCTATAAAGGGAATATGCTTGTTGATATGACTAGAGGGGAGGTCCATATAGGTGAGGTAATAGAAATGGTTACAGATGCTTTTGAACAAGTAATAATAGGAGGCCCTCTTGCTAAAGAGCCATGTTTCAAGGTTAGGGTTATGCTGGTTGACACTAAACTGCATGAGGATGCAATACATAGAGGACCAGCTCAAGTTTATCCTGCTGTGAGAGATGCTATTAGGGCTGCAATGTTGAATGCTAGGCCTGTTATGTTTGAGCCAGTACAGACCTTACAGATTGATGCTCCAGCTGACTATACAGGAGAGATTTCAAAATTAGTGCAAAACAGAAGAGGGCAGCTTCTGGATTTACAGCAAGAAGGAGAGCATTTGATAGTAAAAGCAAAGATGCCTGTAGCGGAAATGTTTGGCTTTACCTCTGATTTGAGAAGTGCAACTGGTGGCAGAGGAAACGAGTTTTTAGTTGACCAAAACTTTGAGAAGCTACCACAAGAATTGCAAGAGAAGATAATAAGACAAATTAAAGAGAGAAAAGGATATAAAATTGATGAGCCTATTGATAAGTTAGCAAATGTTTGGGATTAGGATGGAAAAGTTCCATATACTTCAACTATAATTATGGTAAATTATGACCAAGACAATTGTACTTGATTTAAGAGGGGTCTAATCTATGATTTCTTTTGGTATTGGCATTTAAATCACTTAAATTATTATTCACCTATTATTAGTTTCTCTATCTCTCTTGCAAATTCTTTTGCTCTTTGCAGTGAGGTTTTTGCTTTGGATTTCTTTTCAAATTCAACAGTTTTATACTGGATTAGTCCTCTCTTGCTTCTTTCAAAATCAAAAGATTCTATTATTTCATCTGCCTTTATGCCAGCTAAATTTAATGCTTCTTCTTTTGTTTCTTCGTATTCTTCAATGAGAGATTCTTTCAGTTTTTTCCTGATATAAACAATTAAGGCGTCTGAAGTCACTTTGTGAACTATTTTATCTCCTACTTTATAGCCCATCTTTAAAAGAACAGCATTTGCATAATAGAACATGGCGTAATACGAACAGACTATTGTCCATAACTCTGAGAGATCTTTTTGATGAATCTCCTCTGCAACCTTTAGGCTTTCTTTTGCATTTTTTAAAAGAATATCCATTACATTTTTGTCTGTAGCCGCTTTTTTCAATAATCCTTCACCTAAGTAAGACTTTACATTAGTTTCAGCTTCTTTTATTCTTTTTTCACTGAGCATTTGACATCAACCTGTAATATTCTTCTATTCCAACTAAAATTACGTTATTTTTAATAGCTTCGCTTACTACTGTAAATTCTTTGCTTTTTGCCATATGGATAAAGTCTTTGTAAGCTACTGATGTTAGGTGAATTTTTTCAGGCCATAATGATATTATTGAGCGGATTTCTTTTTCATCTCCCCCTATTGTTAATAAGTCAATATCTGAATGCTTATTTGCTTTTCCTTTAACATGAGAGCCGAATAATAATGCTATAAATGGAAATTGCAGTTCAGATAATCTTTTGCAAAGCACTAGAAAATCCTTATTTTTTAATAAATCTCCTCTTCTTTCACATTCAGCCTCAAAAACACTTTTGTCAAATTTGTTTGTAAACTCACAAACTTTTGTATTGCCTGTCTTTACTACCTTTAGAAGCCCTTCTTTTTCCATCTGAGACACTTTTTCATAGGCAATCCTGTAATTAACTTTTGCTCTTTCAGATATCTTTTTAATTGTGAATTTCTCCTCTCTGTTGCTTATCAAAAGCCTCAGTATCTTTATTTCAGCTTTCATTTTTTATTCACCAAACCATTTTATTACTTATTGTAATAGTATTATTACTTTTAGTATATAAAGGTTTTGATTATCGCTAGCAGATTACCAGCCCAGATTAGAAGTATTCAGAAGTAAATTGAGATAATAAGGATGAAAACTTAAATTCTATACCAATAAGCATCCAGATATAATTTTAGATATTTGGTAATTATAAATACTTTTAAACAGTCAAATCAGAATTTGAAGAATTAATAAAATAGGGCGGGCGTCTTATTTTCTTA
>CAZBGH010000158.1:0-3789 GCA_964491335.1 uncultured Methanosarcinales archaeon
AGGCAAAATTAACTTAAGCTGCCTTTGGCATTTCTTGCACTGGAGCAGGCGTTTCCCGTCGTTCTGGCGATGGTTTAGGTGTTAATATTTTTCTGAGCCAATCACCAAGTGAATAAGCTGAAGGCCATAATCTGTTGTAAATAATTGATCCTGCACCTTCAACTAAATGAAAGGGATATTTTAGAGGCTCAGCTAAAGTAGACAATAATCTTTTATATTCTATTTTTCCATCTCCTTTTGATAATTTAAGTGCATACCAAATAGTGCCAAGTGCATATCAAGCACCAACAATTGATGCATCTCTCAAATCCTTAATTTTAGTTTCTACACCTCTCAAATCATTTCCAATTTTACGGGCAGCAGTAAAAGCTCCTGCTGTTATCAAACCACCTATGTTATATAAGTAAGTAGCAGCGCCTATTGCAGCAGTTCCTATTCCAATATTTGTAATTCCTTTAAGTGCTTGATTACCTTCATCAGCTAATCTTTCTAGTGCACTTGGCTGTTGAGGTTTCTTTTTCTCTCTTACTTTCTGTTCTGGTTCATTGTTATCTGGCATTTTAGTTTAATGAGTATTTTTATTCATTAACACTAAGCCGTAGCTGTCCCTGTTTGTAGGGGTGGTTGTGGGATATTTTTGACTGAATTATTGATCCATTGCCCAAGATCATAAACCTTCTTTTTAATCCATCCATAAAGACTACCTAAACCTTCTGCTGCATAAAATGGGTTTAGGAAGTTTGGAACATAAGTTGAAAGGTAAAATAATCTCCTATACATCACTTTTCCTTCTTCTATTAAAGCATTATAAAACATGCTCGTAGCTGCAAGAAAAGGAAATAAGTATGGAGCTAACGTAGAATATGCATAAGTAACGCCCATAGCCGTAGCTCCAAGTATTGATAAAGGCAGTCTCTTTATCAAATCTTTCTTATAATTTTCTTTAAAATATTTGCTAATGCCTTTAAAGGTTTTATTTTCTATTGCATATCCGGTAAAATGAGAGAATGCACTTAACAGTGGCGTTAAGGCTCCAAGTGCTGTTGCTCCTACAACATAAGGGCTTATATTGCCTAATCTAAATAATTGAGGTATTGCTCTAGTAAGATTGACGCCATAAAAAACTGCCGGTAACATTGTGGTAGCTTTTACCGATTCTTCTAATACTTTTCCGCTTGTAGTTGGCAATTCACGTAATTGATTAGCCATTCTCTCACGCACGATACGACCTCCCCAAGTAGAAAGACCTGCCCTTAAGCCAAATATAGAGGTAGAAAGCGCTCCACCTGCAAACGCTAATCCATAATTTAGGGAATTTTTTAGTGTATCATTAATTTCTTTACTTACGTTCTCCCATGTAGTGGGTTTTGGTTTTTCTTCCTTCTGATTAACTTTTTCCTCTAGTGTTCCATTAGGCATTTTCCACCTCAAGCAGTTTCTTCACAGCATACTCTATCAAATGGTTCTTATTCGTCAAAAACCACAGGCTAAAGTCAGTGGCACGATTGAACAGCCAAATTCTGTTATTGTTTCTTCGTACAGAGTAATGCTTAGTTTTGATTTCATGTTTTAGATGTTTGTAGCGCTTGTTGATTTCTGTAATCTCTTGTTGAATACAAATATGCTGCATAAGTAAGCCCGGTTTCTATAGCCCATGGCGCTACAAGAGCTCCCCAGAGAGGCAACAAACCCGATGCAATTAACAAAGTGGAGGCGCCTATTGCTAGTGGGTAAGTGATTGCATATGCAGGTAAATGCCGACCCACTGTATTTATGGCATCTTTAGCAAAACGAGTCTTTCCAGTTACGCCACTATATTTTTCTTTATTGTATGCGTACAATGAGGTCAAATAACCGATTTGATCACCAAAAAAATTAGATACTGCTGTAACAACAGGCCCAAAAACATAACCTAATGTATTCTTGACAGGTGATAAGTATTCTCCAATTTTTCCTATATACCTAGAAACAAGAGCGGCAAGTCCAAACCCGAAACCTTGACCTATAAGTACAGATTCCTTATACCCTTTCAGTGCATATCTTTTTACCCTTCCCTCTAGTCCGCCTTCTCCTGCCATATTCTTCACCAAAATTATCTGTAAGCACTATTTAGTAGTATAAAATTCTACCATTTTTAAAGCTTTCTATAGTAATGGCGTTGTGTGGAAATCCATGTACATGGATTTATTCATTGACGTTATGAGTTGGCTTACAGAATATTATCAAAGAAGCCATAGTGAAAGCTTTCATTCAAGTTTTAAGACGACATATGGAATAATAACAAAGAGAAGACTGTCTTCCCTTTTGAGCCAAGTTACAGCTAGAATAATACTACATAACAGAAGAAGATTAGACTATTTTAAGAAGATTTGGTAATATCCACGCAACGCCTATAGTATATTACTTTAAAATAGTTACAGTTAATATTAGAAAAGAGAGATGCTTTGTTGCATAATTATTTCATTTAGCCAACAATTTTTCTAACATCAAGATAGTATCTCTTAATTCTTTTTGTTCCTACATTATGCAGTATCTTTACTACTTCTTTATCATTCATTTCGTCAGTTATAAACGCCCCTTTAGTAATCCTGTCAATGTAGAAGTTGCTTAGCTTACCTTTTCTTTTATAAATATATCTGCCGTGATGAGAATGATCGATATAGCCAAATAATTCCCTGTTTATTTTGGCTACTTCCTTTGGCTTTCTTTTTTCAAATTCAAACACAAAAAGCACCTTCTTCTCCATGATTTATATGATTAAGAACGCATATATTTAAATACTACTGTATACTATGCAGTAACAACATTTACAAAAACCGAAAAGGAGGCGTTATTATGGCAAAAAAGAGATGGGGAAAAAAGAAAAAATACCCAAGAGACTGGAAAACTTACAACGAAGAGCTTATAAGGAGAGGCACATTCTACCTAGACTTTGAATGGGCTAAAAACTGGGAGAAGGAACTTAAAGAAATGAACAAGAACAAAGTAGGTGCTCCGTACCAGTTTCCAGAATCCCTTATAGAATTGCAAGGCGTATGGCATCACCTTGTAAACTACAGAGGCGTAGAAGGAATTACAAGAGCAGTAGTAGAGGCAGGGAAGCTGCCTCAGTATAATGATTTCAGCACAATAAACAGGAGAGTTAATAGAATGAATACAAATATAACCCTTCCAGAAAAGGGGGATATCTATGCTTCTACTGATGGCACAGGAACAAAGCTGAATATGAGCGGAGAATATTTTGAAGAAAAATATGGCAATGGCAGAAAGAAGTTTATCAAAGTTATCATTACTGCAAATCCTATAACAAAAGATTTGCTGAAAGTTGATGCCTCTTTAGAGGGCGAAGAATTATCAGAACCACAAGTGGCTATGACTCATATGGCGGAATTGGAGGCTGAAGGATTTAACATCTTAAAGTTTTGGGGCGATGGTTCTTTTGACGTGCATGAGCTATTCGACTTTCTCGACTATTACAACATAGAATCCGCTGTAAAGATTGGAAAAGATGCGGTTATTGATCCTGGTGGTTCAGTCAGAAGAAATATAGAAGTTGCTAAATTCAAAGAGCTTGGCTATGAAGAATGGGCAAAAGAAAAAGAGTATGGCAAGAGATGGCTTGGGACAGAGGGCATAATTTCAGCGGTAAAGCGATGCTTTGGCGAAAGAGTAAGGTCAAAGAAGAAAGAAAATATGATAAAAGAGGCAAAAAGGAAGTTCTGGGCTTACGAAAAAATCAGAGTATATGCTAAGGCGTAAGCCCTTTATGAGTTATGCAACAAAGCAAAA
>CAZBGH010000159.1:0-3753 GCA_964491335.1 uncultured Methanosarcinales archaeon
TTGCAGTACTGCTTTATTTCCCTAGGATCAATTTCATCTCCTATGTGCATGAAAACCATGCCAAATAACATCTGCTCTTTAGAATATCCTTCGTATGAAGGTCCAATATAGTAGCTTCGCTCATATTGACCATAGCCTTTATGCTCGTAAGAAAAGGTATTTTTTCTGCTAGCCATTCTCTTAAATTCCTTCATTCCCTTTTCAAACTCTTCCTCTGAGAACTGGTTACCCATTCTCTCTATTGCCATTTTCCTGAGCTCCTCCTCGCTCAATTCGGCACTCATGAAGCGCTCTCTCATTGCCTGCTCTTTATCGTAATTCGTCTTTGATGGATATACAATTATATCCCCATCCAGGTAATAGTCTATACCTTCGCGAGAGGGGTCTATTGCTCTACCTTCATAGGAAGCAGCCTCATCATAATTCCCAGGCCCTCTGTCACGAGTGCCTTCCCTATAGAATTCTTGATTATATTTGGTTACTTCCTCATCATAATTGGAGCGCTCATCAGAGCTGCCAGAGTTACTGCCTTTATCGGCAAATGAGACCGTAGCGAAGAGAAGAATAAATACTATAAGTAGGGACACACTCTTTTTCATCTTAGCAGTTTTATTATTATGAACCTATTTAAATTTTACTCTATTTTATATATAGGTGGAAAATATAGGCAGTAATGTTTATAAAGAATCTCTAGTTCTTTAAAATCTATAGCGGGGTAGGGCTTTTGCGGCCTTAACTGACTGCAAACCTAAAAGCCAGGAGTGCCCGATGATTCCGTCCAGTAACCTGCTGGCGGGAGCGGAAGGCTCATAAGCATTCTGAGGCACCCATAGGTCATCAGTTCAAATCTGATCCCCGCTATTAAGGGCTGGGAGCTAAACCCTCTCAGCCTACTTTTATTATTCTTCTTAGATTTAAATCGCTAAAACAAGTTCAACTATCAAATTCTGCTTATGCACTGGTCACTGGACACCTGTGCCGCCGCCAACTATATAAAGAACTGATTCTTCAAAATTGAAAAAGAGAAAGCAAAACTACCAAATTAAGTCTTTTGCTGAAGCAAAATTCTTTTACGCTGTTTAGCTCAAAAATGTCTCTTTTCCTTTGTCCAAAGCTTTGCAAAAAATAAAAACTTTGGAGGATTTAGTATGGAATATCAATCAATTAATCGAGAAAACCTGGAAAAGCATTTTATAGTTACACCCATCGATAAAAATCAATATCTACTCAGGATTCCTAAAGGAACAAATACAATCCAGATACAGATTCCTTTTATTTTTAATGATGATGTAGCAGTCCTAGCAGGTCTGATGCCGGATGGTAGCTTAATTAAAGATTTGAGGAGAATTTATTTTACACAAAAGAAAGATGTGTCAAAACTATACTTATTCAGGGACATATTGTATAAGATATTTTCCCCCTCCAATAAGATTTTTATAAGAAAAGGCAAGGGTGCCTTCGAGACCTATACTAATTCAAAAACATTAGCTTATTTCTTCTATCATATTTTAGATATTAAAAGTTCAAATGAAGAGACAAGAATCCCGAAGTGGATATTTCAGTCTCCATTGTCTGTAAAGCATGCTTATATTAGAGCAGCCTTTGACATGGAAGCTTATATGTCCAATAGACTTAACGAGATTAGATTCATTACGATAGATAAAAATTATGCAGAAGATCTAAAAGTCCTACTTAAAAGCGTACAAATTGAATCAACTGTTAAAACGAGGATAGGTGGTACTCACAGAACCATTCAATACAGGATTTCTATATATGGAAAAGAGAATTTTAGACAATTTGCTAAAGCTGGGTTCTCCATGCAGATGCATAAAGAAAGGCTCGAAAGAGCCCTCTTAAATTATCATCCAAAATAAAGCAAACCATAAATACCCTTTATTCTAATTTACACCCAATGATTATCTTCAGACCTTTAAAGGACAAGGATATACATGAAATCCAACGATTAGCTTCACGAGCCTGGTTATTCACTTACAAAAATGTCAAATCAAAGAAAAAATGAAACCAGATATTGGTCAGAACTTGGTGTACAAGCAAATATAATTCAAAAGAAGTGGGATGAAGAAAGCAGAGAAATACAGAGTTTATTCTCATATTAAAAATAAAATAGCAAATAAGTTGTATTGTAAAGTTGGTTTTAAAAGAAGCAAATCAAAAGACAGAGGAACAACTTCCATCTGTTTTGAGAAGCAGCTTTAAATAATTTATTTCAAAATGTTTTTAAAAGCCAGAACATAACCTGCTCTTATGACACTAGTATGCGGGATTGATGAGGCAGGTAGAGAGTTTTAATGAACTCGCCTTAAGGTCCTCTCATCGGTCCTTTAGTAATGTGCGGAGTGTTGATTGAAGATAGGGACAACTTTAAACTAAAAAAGCTAGGCGTAAAAGATTCAAAGCTACTTACTGCTAAAAAACGAGAGGAGCTTTATCCAAAGATTATCAAACTTGCAAAGGATTATAAGATTATTGTTATCGATAATAAGGAAATTGATGCAGCACTAAAATCTGATTCTTTAAACTTAAATTGGCTGGAAGCAGACAAAACTGCAGAAATAATTAATCACTTAAAGCCAGATAAAGCTATAGTAGACCTTCCTAGTACTAATGAGTCTAGCTATAGAAAATACTTAATGAGAAAAGTTGATAATAAAGATATAGAGCTTATATTGGAGCATAAGGCAGATGTGTATCATGCAGTTGTGAGCGCAGCTTCTATTTTAGCAAAAGTAACAAGAGACGCAGAAATAGAGAAAATTAAGAATGAAATAGGAATTAATTTTGGCTCTGGCTATTCCCATGACCCTCTAACTATTGGTTTTGTTAACAAACACTTCAAAGAACATAGTAATCTCTTTAGAAAGACATGGATGACTTATAAGACAGTTGTTGAAAAAGCAGGTCAAAAAACATTAGCAGACTTTGAGTTGCAAGAGAACAAATATCTTACAAAGAAAGAATTAGAAAAATTAGAGCAGCAAGGCTACAGGGCAGTTGAAGTTAAGAATAAATATGAAATCCTAAGGCTCAAAGGAGAATGCACTATTGTTCTCTACACAACAGGCAAGCTTCTAATCCAAGGTCATCCAGATTGCAAGAAGAAAGTGGAAGCATTGCTGGGGATTAAATCAAAATGAAAAAATCAATTAAAAATAATATGGATAATGGCAAGCCAGGTGTTGGCATAGGCGTTATAGTAGTTAAGGATGGTAAAATATTAGTTGGAAAGCGAGTAAGTTCTCATGGTGCTGAAACATGGTGTTTTCCAGGAGGTAAATTACATTTTGGAGAAAGTTTTGAAGCATGTGCAAAACGGGAAGTGTTTGAAGAAGCTGGTATTTTTATTAACAATGTGAAATTCATAACTGTAACAAATGATATTTTTGAGAAAGAAGGTCAGCATTGGATAACAATCTTTTTGCAAGCAGATTATGCAAGTGGCACAGTTAAGGAAAAAGAACCTAATAAGATGAGGAAATGGCAGTGGGTTTCCTGGGATAGGATTCCTAAGCCTTTGTTTGTTCCCTTAGCCAACTTAAAGAAAACTGGATATAGGCAATGAAAGAAGAAATAGAATCCATTAAAGAAATAAAAGAGTAGGGGCAGTTTTGCACAAACATAAGATGTAATATAGTCAACAAACAAAGTAATTAGGATTTATGCATTGTTTATTTTTATGATATTATTATACTTTGCAACGATTTACGTTATCTTGTCTACCTGTCCGCTAGTGAA
>CAZBGH010000160.1:0-3743 GCA_964491335.1 uncultured Methanosarcinales archaeon
CATCTCTTTCTTGAAATTTTCCCAGTTTGAATAAATGTCTAAAATAAATTTTGCTTCCTCCTTTTCATTAAGTTTGCATTCTAGGATAAGTGATATTCTATGGAAAATCATTAATTCTTTATAGAAATTGAAGAGAACTTTCTTTCTTTCTTCATCAAAAGATCTGTACTCATGCATATTAGTCATTGAATTTGTGTCTGGCTGCAATACATCTTCAAGTATTTTTATGTAGAACTCAATCTTATCACTGATTTTTCTTCTTATTTCTCTTAGAAGAAAGTTATCATGCTCAATATAGCTTATCTCAAAATCATTGTCAATAGATTCAAATTCAGGAAGTTTATATTGAGATTTTAATTTATCATAGACTTTTCTTATGTTAACATCAGCCATTAATGGAGAGAATATTAAGACGTTTTTAAGGTTTTCGATAAATAATTTTTATAAGACCTATAAGAGAAATATAGTCACTCACAAAAATAACTAGGTGATCTTTTTGTTCGTTCCTATATACATTCACCAAGAACAGACTCACTATCGTTCGTAGGTTTGAGCTAAACTCAAACAGTACTAAAAACTTTCTTGGTTTAGTATATTTGAGTCTACTTGCAATCTTCTGGATAACCGAGTGATTGTAAACCATATTTATCTTTGAACTTTTTTTCAGCTAGTAGGGTGCCTGGTATACCCCCTAAAGTAACTAATAAATCAAATATAGGGTTGTCTGTAGAATCATTTTCTATAATATTTGCTAACTGATTATGGCAAATTGCCTCCTGTGGTGATCCAGAAATCCTTACTCTATTTTCTAGATATGAAATTCTCTCTTGATATGTTGATACATTAAGTCCACCTAATGGAATAACTACTAAGCTTACTGTAGTTAAAGTAGTCCAAAAGTACTCACCAATTCTCATTTTGTCAAAAACCACCCATCAGAGATGGGTGGCATGCTACTTCACAAAGGTTATTCAGTGGTTCATCGAAAATGCACGGCATTTTCGGGGTGTTCGGAAATTTATAATTTCCGACATTTGAGCACACTCGGAATTCCAGCAATGTATTTGGTTTAGTTTACTAAACCACTATTCAAAGAAGAGTGGAATTCCGATGTTTAAAGATAAGTCTATGTTATATAAATATTTTTATGCAATTAAAGCCTCCAGAGGGACTCGCACCCTCGACCTCCTGATTGCTTAGAATAGATGCTATAGGCATACAAGTCAGGCGCACTAGCTACTGTGCTACGGAGGCGTGCTAAGAATTAGGATAGCTTCTAATTTAAAAGGTTTATGATTCGTACTTGTGAAGATATCAAAAACTACCAGTCAGATGAATGGCGGAATTCCGAAGTTTAAAACTATATGATAGAAAAACCTCTTTCTCTTAATGCTTGCAAAGCTGCCTCACTATCTTCTTCTCTTATTAGAGCAAAATCTTTAGAGAATGTTGACACTATAAGAAGATTTATCCTTTTGCTTGCAATTGCATTTGCAATACTTGCCAAGAATCCCAAGCAAGAAAATGGCTTTGTAATCCTAAATTCTAAAAGCTTAAACCACTTGACTGCCTTTTCATGTTCTGTTTTTGGAACATTCTTTTCTTTAGTGACTATAGTAACTTCATCATTATCTTGGCTTATAAGAAAATGATCTCCAAGAGTAGGTTTCTTTACCTTTAAATAAGCGTATCTGCCTGGATGCATTATAACTCTTGTTGCCTTAATTTCTTTCTCTAATTCATCCATTTTTGAGAGTATATTAAAAGTATATAAAGAGTATATATTACAAGCTGGGGAAATTATAGGCAGGCTTGACCCATGGAGTTTCGGTATATCTATATAAGTTCAGAAATGACTTGATTTGCGTTATTAAATTGTTTACATTGTCAACTACATTCTGCCTGTAACCATATGTATATGATCTAAAGAAATATTTGTCAAAAAGGGTTCTTAAAAAATAAAAAAAAGGTTTTGCTTCCCACCTGTTCTCGTAATCTGTTGTCAAATACCCATCAAATATCATCTGGATGCTTCCTTGATTTAATTTCACTTTTTGGTCCTCTTGCTCTATCTCTACCTCCTTAATATTTTGCATAATTACCCTTAACCTTATTTCATTAACAGCGTAATCTGTTATCTTTTTCCATGGTAGAAACTCTATTTCAATATATTTTCCTTCTGGAGCTACTCTCTCAATATTTTTCATTTCACGCTTATCATAACCCATATCCCTAAACCACGTGTCAAGCATTTTGTATAGTTCTGATACGCTAAATAAGCCTTCGTATGTTAGCCTGAGATGATCAACAACAATCTCTCTTTCTGCCATTTTATAGTGATATTTTTATACTGTGTTCTATTTTGATTATTTCTAATATATAGTAAGCCACAAAAATAAATAAGGTTAGTTGTGGCTCCCTAAATAGTCAACAACAAACAATTTATAACCCAAATTACTTTGTTGGTTGACTATAATTAATCTTATTATCTAAACTTTTCTATTTTACCACATATCATAATAGGCATTTCCTTTACTTTCAAAGTCAAGATACTCTTTTACTATGGTAAAGAGTTTAAGCGTATAATACCATATTGAGTCTTCCCAGATATTTTGTATATTTTTCTTTATAATATATTTATGATAAAAATCTTGCAGATGCAATACAAATTTGTTTCCCTTAAATCTTTCTGAATAGTCTAAATCTACTGAAGGGTAGAACTCAATAAACATTCTAGCTTTTGTTAGCTTTTTTTTCTGGCCGTCCTTAATTACAATTATCTCTTTCATGTCATATAGCTTTATGTAGAGACGAATCCAGTATTTGGCATAATCTGTTATTTTTCTCCAACCACTCCATTCAATATCTTGCTCGGCTCCAGCTGGGGTTGGAACTTTATGTTTGTAGAGCCCTTCTTCAAAATAAAAGCCCATGCCATGGAACCATTGGTACATAAGCCTATACAGCCCGTCAAAGTCAAAAATGCCATTGAATTTCAATTTTGAAACTGGAAGGTCTGATGTTATAAGTACCATTATTCAACATCTCCAATACCATGAACAGGCCACCACTTCTGGAGCTCTGGCTCTGGCATATATGTTTTGAGCTTGAGGAATGTCTTTATAGCTTCTGAAAGCCTGTAAGCTTCCCTGTATAATTCTAATCTATGGGATTCAAACTCTTTCTTGAAAAGTCTCTTAAAAAAGAGCTTATGCAGTTCTGACATGAGCAGGCTTTTTCTCCATTTTCCCTCTGGATCGTACATTAACTTTGCCCAGATTGTAATTTCTGGCTCACCCCAGTTTGTCTTGTATTTAGTTCCTTGATGCATTACTTCAACTTCTCTTAAGAGTATAATGTGAAAATCTACGTCTAGAAAATATGACCAATAACTTCCACCTCTATGCATGCCCTCTCCCGCTTTTTTTTCAAAACGCCACCAAATCCATAATTCTTCTCCAGCTTTCTGATGCTCTCTTTGCAAGTAAAACTCTTCTGGAAATGCAGGATCATCTCTGTTTGCAAACCCTTCCTCAATTAGCCATTCTCTTATCATGATGTATAGATTCTTCATGTGGAAGTAATCTTTATATTTAATCCTAAAATTGGCTGCTTCAAGATAATCGCCAAGAGGAGGTTGATATCTATGCTTCTTTACTTCAGTGTATACTGCTTCTACCATAGAAAAGAGAATTATAGCTCTTTTTATTTATAAACCTTTCTAAATTGTATACTGGTATAGG
>CAZBGH010000161.1:0-3732 GCA_964491335.1 uncultured Methanosarcinales archaeon
TTCTTTGATATAATGAAGGTAAGCTCTTTACTAGTAGAGATTATCTCTACAACATTAATGTTATTCCATGCCAGTTTCCTTGTGAATTCAAATAGCACTCCAGGAGTGTCTACGTAATCTTTTGAGAAATTTACAGAAAGGGAACTTAAGTTGTCTTCATTAATCTGTACCTTCTCATCACTTAACATTGCAAGTAGTTTTTCTTTATACTTTGAGTTTATTATGATAGAAATCTCGTAATTTCCTTGGATTATATTAAGCGTATCTCCTTTTTCAAAATCAACCAGATTGTAAATAGCTTGCAATTTTGTAAAAAAGCTTGATGTCTTAAGAATTGCAACATCAGTCAAGTTGCTTTTCATGATAATCTCAGACTGGTAGTTAAATTTTTTCTGCTCCTTGCTTTTCTGTTGTAATTTCTCTGCATGCCTCCTTAAAGCCATAATAATAGCAGGCAGATGCACATCCTTTCCAAGATGCTTTGAAATACTAGGCTCAAGCTGCTCAGCTACAGAGCTAAAGCTAATTATACCTTGCGTGAGAGCCTCTTGTAGCAAAGGCTTTCTTTTAATTTCATGCTCTATGAGGTTGCTAATTGTTACCATTTTATTGCTCTCTCATTAGTCTATTACTGCTCTATTTAATCTTATTTTATATAAATTATATAACAAAATACAAACAAATAGTTATAATGTTAACATAAAGTTTTTATATTATATAAAGTTTTCTATCTAAAGGGCTAATATGAAACCCTTCCCAGCATCAATACAGCAGCTCGTCTATAAAACTGTTAAGCTCGTCGCGAGGGGTTGCTCCCTACGGGAACGCAGAGCCTGACTATAAGACATAGAATAGCGAGGACAGATGCTGGCGAGCGAAGCGAGGGTTTCACAAAAGCCTATCTAAAGATAAACTTATTACTATTATGGAGGTAATCAAAAGAAGGTGCAACAAGCTCACATGCGAGCTTTGATTCCATCTCCATTAGAAGACCCAAGAATTGAAGCAAGTAGCTGGAGTATGCAAAAATGACTGATAATCCAACAACAAGAAAGGCTAATTTACTTAGTTACATTGATGACGGAAAAGGATCGAGGATCTTCCACCTAGCACTTAGAGGGATAGATACTTTTACATTTACAGATTTTCAAGGTACTAATCCAATAGGAGATATTGTGATTTCTTGTGATTATGGAGATGACCACGAAGCTATGAAAAAGTTAGGACCTAGTATGCAAAGTATTACACTTGAAGAATCTTTAGGCTACCATCGTGACTGGTCTACTGATGATTTAGATAGGATTCCAGATCTTCCTGCGTTCCAGCAATTGATCAGCAGTGCCTCTATTCAAAGACCAATTCTTTTAGTTCCTTTTAAGAATACTCCGAATGTGGAAGGGCTTAGAGGTAATGGGGTAAATGTATTAAGCCCGCCTTACAGCCTAGTGCATTTCTATGACAGTAAAATAAAGCTATTAAGTATCCTTAAAGAATCTGGTATAGATCAGATACCAGGAGAAATAGTTAGGAGAGAAGAGCTTACTGCAAACAAATACTTACAACTAAAACAGCGATATGGTTCTAAACTAGTTGCACAGACAGAGTTTAGCGGAGGTGGAAGTGGTACATTTTTTGTAAATAGTATAAAGGGGATTGAAGATATTTTGAATTTAGAGTTCAAAGAAGTAAAGATATCAAAGTTTATTAATGGGCCTACCTTTAATGGTCAGGCTTGCACCTTAAGAACAACTGATGGGGAAAGGACTCTTGTCTTTAACCCGAGCTTCCAAATAATAGGATTGCCAGATATAACTGATTGGCCCTCTTATTACTGTGGTAACGATTTTTCAGGGGCATTAGCATATTTAGGAGAAACAGCTATGCAACAATACATAAGTATAATGGATAGGCTAGGGAATCATATGGCATCAAATGGTTGGAAAGGTATGTTCGGAGTAGATTTGATATATGATTCTAGTGAAAATAAAATGTATGTACTAGAAATAAACCCTAGGATGCAGGCTTCAACTTCATTCTTGCACTTACTACAAGAAGAAAAAGGAATGATTGGTATAGGTACATGGCATTTACTTGCATTCTTAGCCAAAGAGCCTTTACCTGCAGATTTGGTTAAACAAGAGATTGTTGATCTAAGAGGTTCCCACGTACTCATCAATAATAGAACAGGTGAGGATGTTCAATTAAGAGGCGGCCTCGATGCAGGTGTCTATACTTATAATCATAGAAGTAATCACAGAGGTTTGACATTGGTACAACCACATTATTGGCGACATTTACAAGGTAGAGAAATTTTGATAACATGTGGTGTCCCAGTGCCTAGTGGAGGTACATTTGTTGAGAACCATGCTACTATGTTGAAGCTTTACACTCCTATGGAAGCTCTCAATAGAGAAACATTTAATAGCCTAACCCCCAATATGGCAGCTGTAGTTAATGAAGTATATTCCAAACTGGGGTTTTGAGTAGAAATGGATGCGATAAAGCTGCTTTCAAAATTAGTGTCAATAAATTCTGTTTTTCCTAATGAATATAAGCTTGCAGTTTTCTTAGAAGATTATCTAAAGAATATTGGTTTTATCACAAAGCGTCAGTATATTGACAAAAATAGGTTCAATGTATTAGGCGAAAAAGGTAAGGAAAATTGGAAATCTATTCTATTCTATGGGCATATGGATACTGTGCCATCATACTGGGAATTGGATTCAAATCCTTTTAAACTAAGAGAAGAAGGAGATAGGCTATATGGACTAGGAACTTGGGACATGAAATGCGGACTAGCAGCCATACTTAAAGCTTTAGAAACAGTTAATATTGATAAAAAAATTAAGGTTGCATTTACCTGTGATGAAGAGAATATCAGTAAAGGAGCTTATACTTTAGTTAGGAGCAGATTTTTGGATAATGTAGAATGCATTTTTGTTACCGAATCAGGACTTAATGATAAAGGAATTTCAGGACCTCAAATGATAACATTAGGAAGAAGGGGAAGAGCAGTTTACAGTTTCACAGTTACAGGAAAATCATCTCACGGAGCTGATGTTAATAGAGGTATTAATGCTATAACTGAAGCATCAAAATTAGTTATAGAACTAGATTCTATGAATAAGAATTTTAGGAAACATGGACTGTTACCACATCCAACACAGTTTATTAATAAGGTTTTTGCAGAGTCTACCTCGCTTTCTACACCGTTCAAGGCTTACTTAGAGTTGGATAGGCATTTAGTGCCTCCAGAAACACCAGAAAGTGTATTGAGAGAAATAAAGAATCACACTTTGAAGCTCTCTAAAGATGGGTTGTTAAAAGCAAAGGTAGAAATTAGAATTAAGCCTCGTGAGACGCCATACTTGGCACCTTACTTAACTCCAACCAATCATAAATTTGTGAAGATTTTAAGTAATATTGTCAAAAGAAAATTTGGTAGAGTTATTTACAACTACGGCTTATCTGTAGCAGATGAAAACGTCTTAGCTACTAAAAGGCATGTTGTTACAATAGGTACAAAAGGTGCAAATGAGCATGCAGCTAACGAATGGGTTTCTAAGCAGAGCTACTTTAACTTAGTTTCTATTCTTGCAGATTTAATCACATATTATAACCATCAAAAATTAACGAACCCTAAACCAATAAATATAGACGAATAAATATCCCTCTTTCCTATACCAGTATACAATTTAGAAAGGTTTATAAATAAAAAGAGCTATAATTCTC
>CAZBGH010000162.1:0-3704 GCA_964491335.1 uncultured Methanosarcinales archaeon
TAGAGTTAACAGTCATGAAAGTATTGATTATATGATTATTGGCAATATGATGCTAGAGGAACTTAGTCCTTATAGCAGAAAGTTTGGAGCAAATCACCCAATTGATTTAAGAGCAGGAGTCTATTTCATTAGGGATACGCAATTTTATGTTTCATCACAAGAATATGACAGCTCTAGCTCCGCAATTCATCAGAGATATTACTTCTCTCCAGACATTTTCTTAAATAAAGATAGAAAGCCAGCAATGTTTGTAGGGGATGCAGAGCAGATAAAAGAGCTTGTTTGTGAAACCTTCAGAGCTGTGGTTAATGAAGAATTGCCTGAAAACTTACTGATTAATCTGTGTACGTTAGAAGAGATGATGAACATTCATAGTGCATTTGGCAAATGGCAGCATGGAATATTAGGTTTTTCTATGAATTCAAATGGTAATGGAATTAATCACATCTTTGTAAGGAAAGGAGAATTAGATAGAGTAATGCTCACTATTGGCCATGAAATTGGTCATATATTTACAAGGACATTAGATAATGGAAAGGATGAAGAAGCAAAGGCATTTGCATTTTGCTTTGAATGGGTAAAAACTATTAAAGAAAATAATATTGGAAATTTAGCAGATTCAGTTAATCTTGATATAAATCCTGCAGAAAATAATCTTCATGATGTTGCATTTAATTTTGTGAGAAGAAAAGTTGCAGAAGGGATTAAAGCTATTGATTTGCACTGGGATATTGTGAGGAGGTATGTATCATTACTAAATCAGCCCTTTATTTTTAAGAACATCCAATAACTTAATTGGTCTACCTGAAGAATCTATACTATGAGCTGCACTATACGTATTACCCCCAGGAAAAATTGTTGGAGTAACAGGTAATGCAGGTACCATAGCTTGAAGTATATATGGTCCAGGTGTTTCATACATTTCACGAACTGCTCTGCTTAAATCTTCTCTTGTTGTAACAATTCTGCATGGAATTGTATAGTCTCCATCAGCTAATACCACTGGAAAGAGTTGTCCAGCCTTTGTAAAATCAAATTTAATTTTTCCACCAAATGTTAAATCACTTGTTCTTTTGCCTCCAGCTGGATATAAAACCTCTTGCCATGATGTAACCATACCTAAATGCCCATCAACAATTTCAACTGTTTTAATAGGCGTTTTCTCAACTCCAAATTCAGCAATAGTTCTTGCAATATCATACCACTCATGTAATGCCATTATCATGCCACCGTCTCCTATGATATTAATAATTGGTTTTTGTTCTAGGTTGTAATCATTTACCGCAGTAATTAAGCCTACTGATGCAGCTAGACCAAAGCCCATACATGCCAGTCTTCCAGAAGTAAAATCAATTAATTTGTAACTTTGAGCAGTTCGCATTTGATGTGCGCCAACATCAGCTACAACATAAACATTATTCCCAAACACAGATTTAACTTCATCAATAACATGTTCAGAAATTAAGTCAGGCCTAGCTAAATATTCATTTCTAGTAAGTTCCTTACGCCATGTTTCTATAAGAGAATTCCATTTTGAATGGTCTTTTTTAACTTTTATATTTTCCAATTCTTCTAATAATAATCTCAAGAATTCTTTAGCATCTGCAACTATGCCATATGTAGGTCTCATAACTTTACCAATTTGATTTTGGGAGATGTCAACATGAACAATTACTGCTTCCTCTAATCCATTACCGCGATGACTTCCTAACATTAATCTATCATCTATACTTGTACCAATGTAGAATCTGCAATTACTGGACGTATGAGCAAGATTTGCATAGGACTCACCATTCATTCCACCCATGCCAAGATTTCTATCGTGAATAAGATCTCGTAATCCGAATAAGGTACTAATAGCGTACAAATTTTCTTGTTCTACTAGTCTAGCTATTTCTTTTTCAGTTCCACGAGCACCTTGCCCTATAATAAGTAATGGTCGTTCTGCGGTTCTTAGTTTATATGCAATTTCTCTTATAACATCTCTATCTAATGCCATTGCTTTTGTATAATCATAATCTTCAGAAGCTAATTCTTCTAAAGGCTTTAAATGTACTCTTTGATTTTGAATATTTCTTGGAATATCTACTAAGACACTACCTTTTCTTCCTCTCACTGCAGTGTTATATAAATTAAAGATTATTTCTTGTGCTCTATCTGGATTATCTACGTACGCAGCATCTTTTACAAGTTCTCCTGCCAAGGCTGCTTGAACAATCTTTGTTGCTTGAAAAGCATCTGGTGGTGCATCTGTGGCAACATTGCCAGTTAGTACCATTAAAGCTTGAGAATCGTCCTTTGCGTTTTTAAGAGCTACTAATGCCTTTAGAGCTGCAGGGCCTGATGTCACTTCCATTACTCCTGCTGTTTCAGACATTGCACCATAGACTTGTGCCTGGAATCCTGCACCAATCTCATCTCCACATAATGAATAGGGGATACCTAACCTTACAGTAGCATCATCTAAGTGCATTGATGCTCCTCCTGGAATTAAGAATATCCTTCTAACACCTAACTGTTTTAAAGTTTCTACCACAACCTCTGAAACAGTCATTTTTTGTTGTGTCTCCATTTTAAGCTTATCTTAGGAATTTTTATTATGACTTCCACTTATCTTATTTTTTATAAGATATTAGAAGTCAAGACTTTGAAGCCTGCCAGAATATTTAGCAAGCTCTTATAAAATAATAATCACTAGCAATATAATGTTTAAGATAGCAATACTATAACTATTATTATATGGCATATGTGAATAGAATATGAAACATATATATAAATATTACTTTTATCTTGAGCCAGTTTCTATCTGTTTCAAAAAATAACAATCTTTAAATATCCATCTAAATTGGCTCTTGTAATAAGGGGTGCTTAACTTGAGTGCTGAAAAACAGATAGTTGATTATTGGCTGAATTCTAAGGGATTCTTCACTATAACTAATCTTAAGGCTGGAAATAAAGATGTAGGAATTCTTGCTTTAAAATTCTCAGAAGGCTCTGTTAAAGAGGTCTGGCATGTTGAAGTAAATTGCTCAATAACCTCTAGTGTTTCCGATGCTGACACAAAAAAATTAGTTGCAAATTTCACTGATAATTATTTTAGCAATTCTTCTATAGTTAGTGCTATTAATAGATACATTAAGCTCCATATTGGCAGTGAATATACTTATAGAAAAGTTCTTGTTATTGGCTCAATTCCAAAATCAAGAAAAGATGAGATAGTACAAGGCTTTACCTCAGAAGGCATACAGGCAATTGAATTTAAAGAAGTTTTAACTGACGTTATGCAGAAACTTGAAACTCAATACTATAAGAATGATACTATAAGATGCCTGCAGCTGATAAAATATTTGCTATTATCTGAGCCTGAAGCTGTTGTAACCTTGCTTAGTAATGAAAGTGATATGCTGACAAAGTATAATGTTTCTAAGTTTGTAAAGACATTAATGAATCAAGACAAGTTAAGGAAGAGTTTTGCAAAATCTGCAACTGACAAAGAGCTGATAACAATGCTCAAAACCTCTACATTAAGGCAACCTGAGAAATTAGCTAAGATTGCAAGTGATGTTTTAGGCAAGAAGTCTGCCAAGAAATTCCTTACAAGCTTGCTTAGCCAGGAAAAGATGCATAAAACATTACCTAAGCCATTTACTGCAGATTATTTGAAAAGTACTATAGAAAGGAGGCAGAAGCCTCTTAAGTATTAT
>CAZBGH010000163.1:0-3653 GCA_964491335.1 uncultured Methanosarcinales archaeon
AACTGGCTTTTGCATAGTTTGTGATAAAAATATAGTTCTAAAAATAAATGATTACCAGCTAGACGACACTCTGATGTCTTACAAATGCCCTAAGGGCCATAAGATACATGATGTAGGATGTGAGTTTTTGCCTGGGTAAAGATACAATGGCGAAAGGTTTATATAGTTCTATAATAGAACCAGATGTTCTATGAGAAAACCAAGTGTTCTCAGAAAGAACCGTATCCCTGACGAGCGTGCATGGAATAGTGTCCTGCGATTGTTTTTTTGGTTTCCAGAAGTAGAATTTTCTCTTACAGAAGTTGCTGAAAAGGCTAAGGTTTCGAAAAGCACTGCAAACCGGGTACTGTATGGTCTTATGGAGCTAGGTTGGATAACTATCAGGGAAGATATAGTATATAGGATCAAGGCAAATATTGATAATATCTCATTTAAGAGATTGAAAATAGGATATAATCTCAAGTTTCTTATGGAATCAGAAATTGTCCAATTCCTGGAAAAAGCGCTGAATAACCCTAGGACTATCATCCTCTATGGCAGTTACAGATGGGCCGAGGAAATCTCAACTTCTGATATTGATATTGCCGTGGAAACATCAGAAGATATTGATGTTACCTTTATCCGCCAGCAGGGCATTGAGCGCTATGAAAGACGATTAGCGCATAAAATCCAGATTATGAAATTTAACAGGAAACGGGTTAATATTAACGTCTTCAATAATATCGCAAACGGTATTGTACTTTCTGGTTATCTGGAGGTTAACCCATGAATCCTGAGCAGATAAAGCATCTCTTGGAAACTGGAATGCTCAGAAAACGCTCGCCAGACATGAAACAGGCAGACACCCTTATTGATGCGGCAAACGAAAGGGCGTCTATTGCAAAAGCAATACCACTCTCTGAAAAATCAGCGACAACAATCCTCAGTGAGCTGTATGAGTCATTTAAGAATCTTGGCAATGCGCGATGGTGGGTACTGGGATACAAGCCGACGAAAGATGCACATGTTGTAAGTATGCTCATTATTTCTAAGGCGCAGATTGCTCATGCTTACAAAGTTCAAAATATCGACAGGTTCAGGCAATTAAGAAACAAGGCTAATTACGATGGATACAGGGTAACATTGGGCGAGGCAAAGGAAATCCTTGGCTTATGGAATGAAGTCTCAGAAGAACTTATAGAATGGGTAAAGGAAAAGCGGTCTGGAAATAAAGTTGAGAAATCTGTAGAAAAAGAAACTAAATAGTTCGATTTCCAAACGCTATATATACCCCCTATATCCCTGCTAGTAAATAGCCCCGGGCAGATTCGAACTGCCGTCTCCTGGTCCAAAGCCAGGTATGATTGACCACTACACTACGGGGCTGTAAGAAGTTAATGACTAAATAAAGCTATTTAAATTTAGTGATTCTAACGCAATATAGAAGCAGTCCTCAAAGAAACAAATAATACTAAATAAAAAACCTTACTTCCACACTCTTAACATCTCTTCCTCCATAAAATGCAATTTAGTAGAAGGAACTATAAGACTATGAACTGGTTTTCCAAAATCAAGTTTTAGTAATTCTTTAGCTGTTCCATACTTTATAATCTGGGATGGGTATCCAACTCTAGCAACTCCTAGACACATGGTTTTCTCTGTAAAAACTTTTTCATTTCTTTTCATCTCAACTTTAAGTAAGTATCTAATCGCATCACTAACTGTTAAAAATCTCTCTTCAAGCTGAAAATCAAGCAAAAATAATGTATGCATACCATTTTTAATATTTGCAGATAGAATCTCATATGGAGTTTCTACATTATCGTTTTCTAACGGAATACTAGTAATTTTTCCAAATTTATATGCCTGTAATCCAGTTACTGCTATAGCAGAGATAATAGAAGCATTATGAACAATTTCTGTATCAATACTTTTTTTCCTAGCTCTTAAAAATAAGTCAGTATGTGTTGTTGCCACAAAAGGGTCCCCGCACACTAAGAATACAGTTTTCTTGTCTCTCGCATCTTTAAGGATAGTATCTTCTGCCCTATGTTCTACCATTCCTCTGTCAGCTAAGATTACTTTTTTACCAAAAAAGCTCTCAAACCTTTCTTTAGTAGCATTTACTATAGATGTATAGTTCTCAAGATAAACAACATCAGCCTTCTTTACAATCTCTAATCCTCTGATAGAGATATCTTTCTCGTCATATAAACCAAGGCCTATTAAATAAAGTGCCATAGAATAGCAACTTGTAGAGTAATATTTAAACTTTTATGAAATTTGGCTCAGTAGAAATCCTCTCGCATTCGCTCGGGTAGTGCCTGGCTCGGCTTTTCTGTAATTTACTAAGGCTGACTTTCCCCGTAAGGGACTTCCCCCTTGTCAGCTTAATGCTGAATTAGCAGAGCCTCCGCGATATTGGCACTACCTTTAGGACTTCTACTGAGCCTGAAATTTAATTCGATAAATTTAAATACAAGTTTTACTTGTTTTACCTTTATGGCAGAAACTCAGGTCACAATTAAAAATGTAGACCAACAAGTATTTAACGAGCTTAAAGCAGAAGCTGCAAGAAAAAAGCTTCCAGTTGGAAGAGCATTATCTCTAGCAATACAGACTTGGCTATCAGAATCGAGAAAACCTAAGCTAAAACTGCTAGAATGGGAAACAGTAAAAGGTTCACCTAAAACCAAATATCTGAGTGAGCAAATTGATGGGATATTATATGGGTGAGTATATTGGCTGTTTTTCTTGACGCAAGTTACCTTATTGCATTTTATAATGAGAGTGATGTACATCATCAAAAAGCTGTAGAAATTGCAAGAAAAATAGATAATAATGAGTATGGATTATCTATTATCTCTGATGGCATCTTTGACGAAGTTATCTCAGTTGTACTAAGAAAATTTGGAAAAGAAAAAGCCAAATTATTCGCAAAAAATATTGTTAATAGTATTTTTATTGTATATGGAGACAAAAACATATTTACCAAGGCTCTTAGCATCTTTAATAATTCAAAGGATAATTTTAGCTTTACAGATTGTACCTCTCAAGCAATAATTGAAATAGCAAAAATCCAGTATATTGCAACCTTTGATAAGCTCTTTGAAAAGTTGAAAATTAATGTCATTAATTAAAAAATCTCATGTAATAACCCTTAATCTACAATTCCTATTAATTTATTTCCAGCAACAAAAAACTTAATTGAATGTTACGTTAAGAATAAAGTTTGTGTATCTGAATGATTATTAAAAAAAGAAAAAAATCTTCGCTCCCCATTACTGGAGAGGAAGAAAGATTTCTGCCTTCAATTCTCATTTGTTGGGGGTGGTAAGTAAATGAAGGCAAAGAAATACCTCACCACACAAAGACCAAAGGGGTAATAATTAATAAGTAACTTAATGGATTACCTCAATCCCTAGATCATCATTCATTTCAATTCTCCTGCTTACCTCAGCTCTTGAAACACCTTTTCCAAGTATCCATGGACTTTTTACTCCAGTAATGATAGTCATTACAGTCAATTTTCCTTTCATACTCTCTGAAACTCTGGCTCCCCAGATAACATTTGCATCCTCATCCAGGCTTTCAGTTACTAACTCTCCAACTTTATTGATCTCATCTAGAGTCATATCTGGGCCTCCTTCAACATGTATCAATGCTCCTGTTGC
>CAZBGH010000164.1:0-3546 GCA_964491335.1 uncultured Methanosarcinales archaeon
AAAACCCGGAGGGTAAACCATCGGCTATAAGCCTCTGGTCATCGAGCAAAGCTCTCTGGGTATAACCCTTAATTACTTTGTTGGTTGACTATAATAGAAAGACTAATAAATATACCAAACAAAAAGAAGATAGAAACAATTAATATACATTCCAACAAAATTAATTTTAACTATAATAGTATAAGTTAATAATAAAATTAGCAAACGAGTGACTTTGTGTATGCAGTAGTCCGCCAATTCACAAAAATACATATAATAAAAATAATTTGAATACGAGCCTAGTTAGCAAGTACAGAACTGCTGTTCTGTAAATACCTGCGAGCCTGTGCCAAAAGTCCGCCAATCCATGAAGATAACATGAATGAGGCGGACCGACAAGCATACAAGTTAACCGAACCCAAGAAAATCATAGATTCCACGAAAATCCTTGATTTTCGGGAGCCGAAATCTTTGATTTCGTGCTTTCTGGGCACAACAAAATCGAATATTTTGTGTGCAGAAAATTCCAAAGAATTTTCTTGCACCAAAAATCCAAAGGATTTTTTAGTGCGTTGCAAAGTATAATAATACTAAATAACTCATATAGCTGACAGGTGTCAAGATGCACAGCAATACGCAAGGGAAAATAATTAAATAAAAAATAATTAATAAAAACATCAAATAAAAAGGGTAGATAAAAATGGGGTTCATGAAAAAAAACATAAATTTTGGATTGATGATTATAGTACTTGCGACATTAATTGGGTTCACAGGATTCAGCATTTACTACCAAAATACCTATCTAAAATTATCTAAGAATTATAATAGTAAAGTGACAGAATTAGATGGTTTAAGCAATGCCCTTAAGACAGAAAAGGCTAAACTTAACCAAACAAGCTTACAATTACAAATTAAAGAAGAAAGAGAACAAGATATAGGAACTAAATATACTGTATTAAAAGAGCAGAAAGAGAAGCTTGAAGTTGATAAATCAAATCTGCAAGCAGACGTTGCCCAGAAAAACCAGAAAATACTTCAAATAAGCGCAGAGTTTGATAAAACTAGTATTGAACTATTAAGTACTCAAAACCAGCTAGATATTGCAAAGAGAGATATACTAGATTTAGAGTCTTCAGTCAATAGCTGGAAAAATAAAGCTAACTGCTGGCAAAATAAGGCAAATAAAGCTGATGCTGAAGAGGCTTCAGTCAGCTGCTAAAAAAAATAGTATATTACTAATTGCCAAATGTTGCAAATTATAATTATAGAGTATGGATAAAAGTGCAACGTAAAATAATAATTAAAAAAATTGTCAAACAAGAATAAAAAGTAAAAACAAAGAAAATAAATAAGAATTAAGTATTAAAAGAGGAGTCAAGAAGTTATGAAATACTTCATACGAGTAATAAAAGAGATTAGAAACGTGTTGAGCGCACTAATGGTGTTTGAAATTTTATTAAACACCCTACTTATATTTATGCTGAGTTTTGCAATATTAACATTTCTTAATGTAAATGTCTTATATGCTTTAACGCCTTCTGTCCTATATCTAATAATAGGAATAGCCTATAGGCTTAAAACTAATAAATTGCTTTTAGTAGAGCAAAAATATCCAATATTAAAAGAAAAGCTAAGGACTGCATCTGATAATTTAGGTGTAGAAAATCCAGTTATAAATGAGCTTCATGAAGATATAGTTGCAGAGCTAAAAAATGTTGAGGCATCCTCGTTCATTAATATGTTTTCTTATTCTCATAAGATACTTATGGCCCTTGCACTAGCAGTAAGTATTGTTATAGCTGCACAGAATCAGGTCTCTCTAGACTATCAAAAACTGATATTCAATAATCCGTTAGTAAATTATATTAAAGCAAACCAAGAGGTGAATAAGGCTGTCGTAAGCAATAAGGTGGTGGACTTTGGCTCTGAAAATGTGATTCTTGGCGAAGAGATCTCTATAGTTAAGAATAGGGAAGAGAAGTTAGATGTTTTAATAGACGCCTCAGGTTATGAAATAAACCTTAAAAATGAAGAAGAAAGAGAGGATATAGAAACCTTTCCTAGTGAATTATGCTACCAGACTCAGCAAGGATGTGAAGCTGTTGAATCCTTCAATGAAAACATACCAAAAGAGAATACTGATCTAATTAAAAGATATTTTAAGAATTTAGCACAAAGTAAATGAAAGAAATGAAAGATAATAATAATTCGCATACGAGCCTCTTTGTGTATGCATACATAATAATATACAAAATACACAAACGTTGCAAAGTTAAATAATTATAAAAAATAAATGAGGTATTAGTTAATAAAAATAATAACGGAAAAGATTAAAAGGTATGATTAATAAAAAATAGGAGGTGTACTATAAATGAAAAATTATAAACCCACATTTGATGCTATAGCAAAGGAGATTAGCAGAGTAGTTGTAGGCCAAAATGATGTGATTGAGCAGCTTTTAATTGCGATATTGTGCAATGGAAATGCTTTATTGGAAGGTTACCCTGGCCTTGCGAAGACTTTATCTGTTAGAACAATTTCTGAACTAATGGATTTAAAGTTTAGTAGAATACAGAATACTCCAGATCTAATGCCCTCTGATGTCATCGGAACCTATATACTTGAGGAGTCTGGAGGCAAAAGGCAGTTTAAGTTTCAGCAAGGGCCCATATTTGCTAATATAGTGTTAGCAGACGAAATAAATAGAGCAACTCCAAAGACTCAGTCTGCACTGCTTGAGGCAATGCAAGAAAAGCAAGTGACTGTTGGAAACCAGACCTTTAAGCTTGATCTCCCTTTCTTTGTGCTTGCTACACAGAATCCAATAGAGCAAGAAGGGACATACCCCTTGCCTGAAGCACAAGCTGACAGGTTTTTGCTTAAAATTAAGGTAAATTATCCAAATTTAGAAGAGGAAAAAGAGATTGTTGAGAAATACGCTATTGATCAAAAAGAGATTAGGTTGAAAGCAATACTAAGCAAGAATCATGTGCTATCAATGCAAGAGATAACAAGAGAGGTACCAGTTGCAAATGATATAAAGCAAAGGGCTTTAAAGATTGTAACTAATACAAGAGTAAATAAAGAGTTGATACAATATGGTGCATCTCCAAGAGCTTCAATAGGTATTATTCTAGCTGCCAAGGCAAGAGCTTTAATTAAAGGAAGGAATCACGTGAGTATGGAAGATATAGAAACAATGGCTTATCCAGTCTTAAGGCACAGAATAATCCTAACCTTTGAAGCAGAAAGAAAAGGAACAACAACAGATGACGCAATAAAGGAAATATTAGCTAAAGTAAAGTAGATAGAATAAAAATAAGATTTTAAATAAATAACTAGCAAAATAGTCACAAAGTGTATGCCAAAAGTCCGCTTGTCAAAACTTTAAATAAAACAATTCGCATAGTGGTCGCTCAGCTGAAGCTGAGCTCCATGAGTGCCATTAGTCCGCTTATCAGTGATGTAAACTTAAGTAGCGGACAGGTAGACAAAATGCACGCATCGTTGCAAATTATAAAGAATAAATAAAGAATAAAAAATGGAATAAATAGAAATATAAATAAT
>CAZBGH010000165.1:0-3529 GCA_964491335.1 uncultured Methanosarcinales archaeon
TTCGGGTGCTCAAAAATCTTAGATTTTTGACATTCCAGAGAGAAACGTGCAAGCACGATGTTAAGCGAACCTGAACCGATGGCAACCGAAGCGAATGCGAAGGGACTTTTCAATGAGACCCAGAAAAACGGCTCTAGTGAAAATAAAATAATTTTAAAACCATCCCTTACTTCTCGCCACATTTTGCAGTACTAAAAAGAGAATTCCAACAGCAACCATACTACCATAAACTACCTTATTCCATTGTAATATTTTCTTTCCGTCAAAGTTCCAAAATGGCAGCATATTAAATAATCCGAGCCATGAATTAATCACAAAGCCATAGAATGCGATGTTATGCACTCCCCTATTCTTAAAAAAGAATAATCCTATTAGGAATATTATTGCGAACAATATGTTGGTCAACGGCCCTGCCATAGATATTTTCCCATTTCTTCTAATACCCACAGGTCCATTAATCATCACTGCACCAGGGGCCGCAAACACAAAACCAAAAAAAGACATTGCTAAAGCAAGCATTAGCATAGTATCAAAACTTCTGAATTCGGCAAAACAGCCATAATGCTGTGCAACAATCTTATGAGCTAGCTCATGAACCAAGAATCCTGTTCCAACTGTAAAGGCAGACATTAAGATAGAAAATAAAAATTTCGAACTGAAACCAAACCCACTAAGTAAAATTGCAAAAGCAACAGATATTACTATCCAAGCCTTTGCTAAATCAATTATCTCTTTCTTAGATGTCGTAATTTCTCCTATTCTTATCGCCTTATGATTGTGCTGATACATTTTAAGAACTAAACATCCACAAAAAGTCTATGCTTTTCATCCCCTTGTAGCTCAAGCATTATTCTCCTTATAATAGCCTTCTCAGGATCTGGCATTAGTTTTACTCTTTCCTTCATATCATTAAAGCTTTCAAAAGCCTTCTTTTCCCTCTCCTCAAGTATTTCCCACATATGCTTTTTCCCTAATCCAGGTAATAGCTCGAGTTGATGCATCCTAGTGCTTAGTGGCTGAGCTTTATTAAAGAAATCTATAATTTTTTTTTCATTTTTTTCCACTATATCTTTTATAATAAATTCCAACTCGCTCTTTGCAGTAGCAGTAAGCTTGCTCATTGGAAGTTTTCCAAGTATGTGATGAATCTTATCCCTTTTACCTTCTCCAATATAAACCTCTTCCCCTGGTTGCATGTTAAGAACTTCTTTTTTCGGAACTAGCTCAAGCAATACAAAATGCTCTTTTCCAATAGCCTGCACTATAGGTGTTTTGCGATGGCTTGGCCTTGGATCTAACGGATAGCCATTTGGCAATAAATCCAGAACTATTACAGTTTCCTCTTTCGCCTTTCTTTCTATCATTTTTAATCATTTTCAGCTACTGGTTTTTAGCACATTAAGTATTTTCTTTAGATTATCGTCACTAACACTTAATACATAACCTTGCAACACAGCTTTTATCTGATCAATATCGCTTGGAATCAAATCGACAATCTTTACAATATGCGCCTCTTTTAATCTTGGTATATCTAATTTAGTTATTTCCTCAAATAGCTCTTCTGACTTCTTTGCACTTAGCTTGATAAAATGATTAAGATAATCTTCAGTTTTATTTGCTCTAAAATTTAGTTCCCCATCTCTCTTTTTGATTTTTTGTAACTCTTCTTTCATTTCTACCATTGTTAAAGGCTTCTCTCCTAGTACCTCATTAGTGACCATTATACCCTCCTCAGGTGTATAGGATGAACAATCAAATCCTTTTCTTTTTTACCATCCATTATCTTAATGTTATAGCATGAGCCCTTTTGTCCAGTCACTCTACCTATTTTACCATGAAATCTCAAATTATAGGCCATGCTCTGTACCCCTGGTTCCATAACTAAAGCCACCTTATCATTTACATTGAGCTTTTGAAAGTATCCTCTAAGACTAGTTTTACCTTTATCACTTACATTTTTCCTTAATTTATACCTGGATTTTCTTCTTGCTCCACCTAATCTTTTAACCATTATATTTACCCCCTAGACTTACAACTATCATAGTCAATTTACCACAAATTGTGTTACTATACTATTATAAAAACCTTGCGGAATAACTTTCCAAGATATGAACGAATATTATTAGTTAATTATAGTAAGCCACAAAAATAAATACATTTAGTTGTGGCTTCCTAATATAGTCAACAACAAACAATATATAGGAAATAAAATATTTCCTATCCCTGTAGAGACTAAACGTCTCTATGTAGAAAATCATACGGATTTTCTAAAACCCGGAGGGTAAACCATCGGCTATAAGCCTCTGGTCATCGAGCAAAGCTCTATGGGCATAAATCATAATTACTTTCTTGGTTCAGTATAATTCCAGCCTAATCACCAAAAAATTTATATAGACGCAATACATTTTATATTTTTGTATGACAATTATTGCTGATGCAAGTTCATTGATACTTTTATCAAAAATCAGTGTGCTAGAGACTTTTGTGGAGAGAAACGATGCTACCATATCTAAAATAGTATATAATGAAGTGATCAAAGGTAAAGAAAAAGGTAGAGAAGACAGCATCATAGTTGAAAAACTAGTTCAAGAAAGCAAATTGAAAGTAAAAATACCTAATAAATTAATAAAAAATAAAATTGAAAAATTATTCAATCTTAGAAAAGGTGAACTTGATGTTATTTCATTGGCATATAAAACAAACCATGCTGTTTTAACTGATGATAAAAAATGTTTAAATGCAGCAAAGGCATTAGGAATAGAGTTTATAGTCTCATTAGATGTTATAATAGTTTTATATAAAAAAAATGTTATAACAAGAGAGAAGGCACTAGAGTGCATTAATAGACTAGAAGACTATGGGTGGTATAGTAAAAATTTAATTAAAAGCTACTTGGAGGAAATAAAATGATGAGGAGTGTTTCAATAAGGTTAAAAGAAGATTTTATGAAAGAAGCAGAAAGATTAGCTAATCTAGAGATGGTTGATAAGTCTGTGATAATAAGGGAAGCTCTTGAAAAAGGTTTCGCAGAAGTCAAGTTAAAAATAGCAATAGAAATGTTTAGTAAGGAAAAAGCTTCTACAAGTGAAGCTGCTGAAATTTCTGGTTTAAGTATAGGTGAGGTAATGGACGAATTAGTTAAAAGAGGTATAAAGCCAAATATAACTAAGGAGGATATAAAACACAGTTTAGAAAGAGCGATGAAAATTGTAAAATAGCTATAACATATAGGGGCCCTTGTTAGTTTCTCCATCAGTTACAAAGTTCTGATGGATTTCATCCGAAAAGTTTGAGTTGTGGCTACTTATCTAGTTGGAAAATAAAAGACGCCTGGCCCATTAAAGCTTATTTCTTACTGTTTTACATTAAAGTCAAAGCCCAATTTGCTAATTAGCCACAACTCAAATTGAAACTAACTTCTATTTCTTCTCCTCAGTCAATTCCTGCAGTGCCTCAAATGCTTGTACTGCGTCTTTCTTTGATATAATGAAGGTAAGCTCTTTACTAGTAGAGATTATCTCTACAACAT
>CAZBGH010000166.1:0-3510 GCA_964491335.1 uncultured Methanosarcinales archaeon
AGTAATATTTACTGTTATGCCACTTTTTGCATTAAATATCTGAGAGAATCCATGTTCAATGGAGGTCTTAAGCTCGTACATCCTATCAATAGTGTTAAGAGTGGCTACTGTGTCTTCATCTGATGTAGAGTAATTAAGGACTAATATGCCAAGTGATAACACCACTAATGCAAATAAAGTTAAGCCTAAAGTAAAGAATACTCCTTTATTATTTATTCTCATTTTTAGTTGTGATAAATGCCTTTATTTCTATTATTTTAACTTCTTTCTTTTATTTTCTTTTTTATCTTAACCACATATAATATTTTACAACACCAAAGCTTGAGGCATCTGACTTAACAATAATCCTATTTCCTGCAATTATAAATCTGTCAGTTGGCAAACTTTGATTTGTTTCTATATAGCCTCCATTTTCAGAGAAGGTGCCATTGATAGTGATTTTCATCTGGTAATTTACTGGCAATAACTGATCTAGCTGTGTATGAATAGCTTGTGTATTAAAAGTTGTTAAAGTATTGCTATAATCCATAACTGCAATTATGTCTTCTCCTAGTCTTAACACTTGAAGCTTTGCAAAAGGGTCATCGGTTTGCTTTGAGGAATAATAGCTTGCTACTAGTAGTATTGTTGTCACTAAGAAAACAGCAAATGTCATCTCTAAGGAGAATATAAAAGCTTTTTTGTTCGAAGAAGCTATAGATTTATCTGATTTACTATTCAATTTTTTTATAACACTAACTTTCATAATGAATCACTTCCATAACATAAAATCCATGAAGGCTGTTGCATTTCCATACAATACTATCCTCCTTATGCTTATAGTAGTATTTCCAGTTGAATTTTGACCATATTCAATTAGAGCTGAATTATTTACATTAACTAATTTGAACTTGAAATTATATCTTTTAATATTCATCAAATCCTTAGTCATATTGTAATCAAGTGTGATAAAGGCATTAACCTTTCTTTCTGACAAATTTCTATCACTGCTAGCAAGAGCAATAATTTCTACTGTTGTATTATTTAATTCCCAGTTTACTGGCTTACCTTGAGTTTTAACTAAAATGTCGCTTATTTGAACTGCATTTGAGATTATATTACTATAATCTATTCTCTGCTCAAGTCTATTTGTATAGATATTCCATGTCACGAAAATAGATATTATAACTGTCATGAAAATAAAGATGGCAATAAATAAGTCTGTCACTGCAATCTGGGCTTTATGCCATTTATGATGTTTGCTTTTATTCTTAAACATTTGTAACAATAACTGAGTTGTTGGAATTTCTTAAGGTTACATTACCTAGCCTAACTTGAAAGTTATTATGTGAACCATTTGAAACAGAAACTGAAAAAGTGCAAAACGCTGTAATTTGACTGTCTTTATTAACCTCTATAAGCCCTGGGGAAATAGTTGCATTGTTCTTAAGTTTGAAAGTTACATTAGAGTCTTGATTTACATAAACAGAGTTTATCAAATTTGATAATTTGATGCAATCTGTCTTAGCTTCAAGGTAGTTTGTAGCAAAACTTACCTCTGCCTTTTTTTGTATGGTAAATATTAAGATAAAAATAAAGATAAATAATACTACGCCTATTGCAAATAAAAATTCAAGACTTATCTGAGATTTTGGACTAGGCATAGGTATTTTTATATTTTAATGGATAAAATTCTAAGTACTCCTTCCAATGTCTGCTTCTGTTATATCTGCTCTTTTACCATCCATCTTAGACGTCGGAGCAATACTAACTTTTATTTGATTATAACCACTATTTTTAAGTATATTTGTAACATCAAATTCATTATCACCTCTGTCACGAACATTAATATTCCTCACATGAGTTACAGAAAAGTTTTGAGACATGTTCATTTGCAATCTGTCACCATCTGAATGGTATGTCCAAGCAGTTAAATTATATGGTAGGATATCTGAACTGTCAAATTTAATCCTTAGAACAATTTTTCCAAATAAAGATGGTGATTGATTTAATTGTAGAATAAAGCCTTCATAAGTATTGGCATTTAATTTGAATTTGTAGCTTGCAGAAGGTGTAGTTCTACTATCATCTATTAGGTCATTTGTAATGTCTGTAATACTTAATGCGCTTTGATTTTTAGTGGCATTTGGACTAGAGCTAAAATAAAGCCCAAGATCGACAGCGCTGTAATTTAGAGCATTGTAAATTATTGTTTGATTAGAGGCGTTTGAGCCTGTTTCATTCACTGTGATGCTAATATTGCTTGTAGCAGTTACTATTTCTGTGCCAACATTACCATCATTGTCAATGCCATAAGTAGTATTAACATACCATACTCCAACTGCTTGCATCTTAACCTTTACACCATAAACATTATCCCCTGAAAATCCTGAACAGTTGCCAATATCTTGCATTGTAAAATTCTGGACTTTCTGGAAAGGCTCTTCAAGAGGTGTAGTAAACATTACCTCTGCCTTTGATATAGCTACATTATCTGTTATAGTAGCATTTACACATATGTAATCGTTAAGCTTGACTGAGCTATTATCAATCTTTGTATTGCTAACATTTGGAGGAATAGTATCTGATGTAATATTAACTGTGAAATTAATCAGTGCAGAGCTGTTCATCACATTTCCTGAGGTATCGTTACATCTCACATAGTATAAATAGTTACTTTCTGCAACTTGACCAAGATAAAATTCATGGGTTAGACTGTTTCCTGTCATTAAATTCCCCATGCTATTATAAGAAACATCTGATGTATCAAATTTACAGTTACCAGCCTCATTTGTATTTGCTTTCAAAGTTGTATCGTTATTTGTCTGCTTTCCAGATGGGGATGTCCATATGACTGAAGGAGGGTTTGTATCATTAAAAGTGCCTATAGCAACAATACCGTTGCTCAACATTTCCAATGAAAGTTTATAAGTACCTCTACTAGTAGGTATAGAGCCTGTGAGGTTCGCTTTAGTAATTGCATATATGTCAGATGTACCTCCAAATATGCTAAGCTGCATCTGTATTGTTTTCGAGGTAACTGAAGAACTTGAAACACCCTCTGGGATGGTAATATAAACTAGCTGTTTGCTTCCTGGACCAAATGAATAAACTGAGTCTGCTGCTCTTGCTATTGTTTTAACTGCGTCATCTGCTTGATTTAATTTAATATTTGTGTTAGATTCACTAAAAGCATAATAAAAAAATGGGATGGTAATGATTAATAGTACTCCAACAATAATGACATATTCAACACTTGCCTGACCTGTTTTACACATATGCAAAAATTATATAACTATATTAATATACTTTTCTATTAATTCATATACGATTAATCCATAAAGAACTATAATCTATTTTTAATTTTCTTTGCATTTGGTGTGCATCTTGGTTACTTGTTCGCAATATGGATTATTTTATAAAGCTTCCATCAAGTTGTGAGTCTCCTAATATGAAATCAACTCTGTAGAAAATTAACCTAAATCAATAATTTTGCACTTTTGTATTTCTCAAGTGGTGTAAGGTATCCAA
>CAZBGH010000167.1:0-3498 GCA_964491335.1 uncultured Methanosarcinales archaeon
GACTTTTTAGCCCTTAAAAGCATGTCCTTGATGAACCTGTTGACATTATTCCTTCCGACAACAGCGTCTGTTATGTCTTCTACATTGACTCTTTTGACTCCTGTCTTATGCAAAAGCTCCAGCTCCTCAAAAATATCCGTTTCTGCAAGCTTCTCTACCATTTCTATCTGCTGCTCTGCATCTTCTTCCAGCCTTTTCTTTACCCTGTCAACAACAGCATCCGGCTGGACAGCAATATATTTTATAGGCTTGCCAATCTTCATTATAATGAATCCTTTTTTCTCTAATGACTCAAGAACATCATAGCACCTGCTTCTTGGAACTCCAGAGATTTCCGCTAATTCAGATGCAGCAGCCACACCCCTGCTTAACAAAGAAGTCCATATCTTTATCTCGTAAATATTTAATTTGAACCTTTCCCTTAACTCCTGCAAGGTTTCTTTCTGCAATAGCATTTTATAACTAAGAATGAATTACTTATATTTAAAGGTTTCTATTTTATTGTTACTTTGGAGTGAGGACATTATTAATTCGAGCTTATATGGCTTAAGTCAAAAGCCTCTACTAACATGTCGAGAGTTATTGGTTCTCGTTTGTCTGGATTTTTGTAACCTTCTTTAAAACCTTTTTTGAACTCTTCTCTAAAATACCAGGGAGCAGTATTTTGAGCAGTAGGCCTCGAATATCTCCCTTCTACAAACAATAAACTAGACCTCTGCATCGATCCAAACATTTTTGCTATCGAACGCCTTTCTAAATCAGGAGCTGCTGAAAGTTTAAGTTCTTTCAACCCGTGAAGCCACCCTGGAAAATCAAGGATATGATCCCTTGTTGAGAGATACTTTAATTCCTCTGGAATATCAACGTCTTCGTATGGAAGAGTGTCTTCAAAATCTACAGGTGCTGAGTGTAATTGGTTACCTTCGGAGAAAACCACATAATTGCCTGCGCTTTCACTATTTGCCCAGTAAAGCCCATTAGTTACTCTTTTCTGCACACCCGATATAACGCCTAGTCTATTTGCTACTCTTCGTGCGGCTTTAATATCCGCAGGTTTTAATCTATAAAGTTCAGCAAGCCTAGTATCACCTTTTACCCCCATTACAGATGCTGCCAACTCTTCTGCACAATCAGCGCCATCAGGGTTAAACATTACTCCATAATGCATTATTGCTTTTGGTTCGTATGGAACTGGAAAACCTTCTGCAATTAAAAGTTCATTAATAAATAATGTGTTACTTATTTCCCTCTCAACAACTGACAAAGTTGAACCTCCCTCTGGGTAGATTCCTGTACTACCATTCGGAAAAATATGACGCACCGTATACGGTCCTTCTGCTTTTAAAGCTGATGATATCCTACATCCTTTTACTTTAAGTGCTTCTTCTACACTTAACAATCCGCTTCTTCTACCACTTTTAAGGCCTACGAAATTGGCATATGGAATGTTTACTGTAACTACTGGATTTATTGATGCAACTGAACTCGAATTTACAGGTTCAATCCAGCCATCCACTTCTTTGAATCCTCTGGGTTCTCTAGGTACCAATAAGCCATACTCTAAACCTCCACCTATCGGATTGCGTTTATCTGAACCAGCATCAAGAGTGGATAGTATTGAGTCAACCATAATTAAAATAATAAAACGACATAATTTATAAACTTTTCCATTTTGTCACATCTTAAAAGTGGTAATATTAAATAAATCTATCCAAATTAATTTACAAAAGCAAAACATTTAAATAATTCAGTTTTCTAAATATATTAGATGAATATTGAGGTGATTTATAATGGGGACAATAACGGTAAACGTTAATGATTTAGCTGAAAAAGAATTTAGGGAAACCGTAAAAGAGAATTTTGGGAAGGGTAAAGGCAGATTAGGGAAAGCGCTGACAGAGGCTATTGAAATGTGGACGAGGCAGCATTCTCATGGGGAAATTGGAAAAAGGCAGATAGCGCTAATGAAAAAAGGATTTGAGCTGGGAGGCTTTGCCGCGTCATCAAGAGACGAACTACATGAACGCGGATGAATGCGATGGTTGAAAAAGTACCATTTATTGACGCTAATATTCTTGGATATGCCTATGAGAGATCAAATCCTCAAAAACATAGCATTGCAGCTCATTTGCTGCAGCCTTGTTGGCAGGCAAAAACAATGCTTGCATTATCAACCCAGATTTTGGGTGAATTCTTTATCCTCATTACAAAAAAAGCGAAAAAGTCTCTAAACCCGAGAATAGCCCGGATTGTTATTGCTGACATCATTGGCCTCCCTTATTGGAAAGTAGTTTCTTACAATGAAAAAACAGTTATGACCTCTTTAAATATTGCTGATAATTTTGACATGCCTTACTGGGATTCGCTAATAGCAGCAACTATGACTGAGAATGATGTATCTACTATTTATACTGAAAACATAAAAGACTTTAAAGTGCCATGGATAAAAGCGATTAATCCTTTCAAATAAGACTTTCAAGGAGAATATCAAAAAATAACGCATTAAATATATTTAGCCCTGGTAATGGGTTTGCTTCTAGAAAATAGAATTTTCCATCTTCGCCTTTAATCCAATCTTGACCTGAAAATACAAATCCGTGTTTTTTTAATTCTCCACCAACAAATTGTGCTTGTTGTTTTAATGGCTCCGGAATTGCGACATTCTCTGGATCAATGCCATGCGCTTTAAGTGTATTATCATACACTCCAAAAATTCTACTTTTTGGTTGGTGAGAGACTGGAATTTGAACTCCTCCGCGTGCAACATTTGAGGCTATGGGATAGGATCTTAAATTATAAAAAATCTCGTCTGAAGTTAGGGATTCTCTAGCCCTATCTTCAATTTCTTTGATTACGCCAAGAACATTTAAAGCGCATCCCAATATCTCGCTTCCCACCGTAAATATCCTATAAGTAAATTAACAAAATTATAATAATTAACAAAATATATATAAAGAAAAATAAAAGAGCAAAAGATATGATAAAAGCAGTCTTATTCGATTTGGACAATACCTTAATAGATTTCCTAAAGATGAAAAAACATAGTTGTAGTGCTGCCATAGACGCGATGATAGGCGCTGGGTTAAATGTAGAGCATGACAAGGCATTTAATATGCTTTTTGGCCTGTACGACAAATATGGTTTAGAGGAAAAAACAATATTCCAGAAATTCCTGACAAAGCTTACCGGTAAAGTGGACTATAAGATACTGGCATCAGCTATTGTAGCATACAGGAGAGTAAGAGCTGGATTTTTAGAAGCATACCCTAATGTGGATTATGTCTTATTGAAATTAAAAGCAAAAAGCATAAAATTGGGCATTGTGACAGATGCTCCGAAGCTCAAGGCATGGATAAGGCTCGCGTCAATTAAATTAAGCAATTATTTTGATGCTGTTGTGACTTTTGAAGACACGAAGCAGTTAAAGCCTTCTAAACTGCCATTTAAGGCTGCTTTAAGGCAGCTAAGCCTGAAACCGGAAGAGTGCTTAATGGTAGG
>CAZBGH010000168.1:0-3482 GCA_964491335.1 uncultured Methanosarcinales archaeon
TGATGTCTTTGGATTTTTCCGCATCATACATAAGTAAAACATCTATATCGTTAAAGTCCTTGGTTTTTACAGATGAACCAAAAACCAGCCCCATTTCAGTATAATCCTTAAATTTTTTCAGGGTATGGGTCAATACACTTAGCCATTTAGGAAACTCTTTGTCTTCCAAACTTAGCATATATTCCATAAATTTAATGGCCAGCTTGTTGTCATATTCATAAGAAAAAAAAGCAGAGTTGCCAATCTCCTCCTTAATCAATAATTTTTTACCTGCTAAAACATTACATAACTTATTGGCATGTGCATGATTGATATTTAATATCCTGGCCAATTGCCTGGCATTATACCTATCCCTATAGTGCTTAAACAGGTATTTAGCTATCTGAATTTCAATCTTTGTGAATTGTGTGTTATTAACAGCCATGTGTATTCTACAAACATACATAGTATATAAACTTTACGATTATCAGATAAAGTTTTCAAAAAATATGTTTAACTTAAAAAGCGTGCATACTGCATTAAACTACCTGTCTTTCCTGGAAGAATCCTTTTTATTTTTTTTAGTGCCGCGCTTCTCATATAAAGCAAAGGAAAGGGTGATTGCCACAAGAAAAATATACGCTATTGATACTGGAATGATAGGCGCATTAAGCGTTAGTTTCTCACGGAATATTGGAAAAATATACGAGAACATGGTTTTCTTGGAACTGGCAGGAAGAATGACGCTATCTGAAATATACTATTGGCAGGATATATACCAGAATGAAGTTGATTTTGTTGTAAAGGAAGGCAGGAATATAAATGAATTGATTCAGGTGTGCTATGACACAGGCAATTATGACACAAAGAAAAGGGAAGTAAGCGCTTTGCTTAAATCAGGAAAGGAGCTGAAGTGCAGAAAATTGACTGTAATAACAGATGATTACGAGGCTCTAGAATCAGCAGATGGCAGGAAGATTAAGTTTATTCCGTTATGGAAATGGCTGTTGGAATGAATCTATTCTTTAAGATAGATGACAAGTTTAGCTATGGTTAAACTGCTTAAGGAATGTCCTCCTATAAGCAGGAGTATTTAATTCTGGATAAAGTTCCAAAATCCCTTCAAGTGATGCTATTCTACTTTGTTCTAAAGATTGCGATGTGGTTTGAGCTCCAATTGAATGACAATAGTTTTGCAGAAAACTTATTATTGCCAAAGGTGAGACAGCACCGTATTTAATTGGATTTTTGATATGATATATTCCCAATTCAATTTGAGTTATTTCTTCAATCATTACATCTATCCTCTCATTGATTTTCATTATAGATTCAATAACATCTTGAGGTGTACCTTCAGGGAATGCGTAACCTTGAGCTCTGGATAAATCACGTACAGGTACTGTTGTATTAACACCTATACCAACTAACTCTCCTTTTCCATTAAATACGCCTGAACCACTCATACCTTTCACAAAACGGTCTTCATCTGTTCTATGTCTGTAGTACAATAAGCTACCTCCCTCTACGTCATCGTCCACAACTACGTCCAAAGAATCTCCTAATTTTCTTGGTGGAATCTCTTCTCCAGAACTCCATGCAGTAGAACTTAAATAAGGCTTAATTAAAGCATCTATTTCTTTATCTAATTCGTTTATTTGCAACTGCAGATTTGTTTTCTGTCCTTCGAGTTCCTGTATGAGCATTCTCGATTCTGGAGAAATACGAACATTATACCTAACTTGGTTCAAGTCTCTCCTACTATCAGGATTTTGATAAAAACGATCTTTAACGTCAAGTGTTCTTATGGTTACATGTTCATCAGGTTTTGGTTTTTCACCAATTCTTATTGGTTCAAGGTTGTCTTTCACATTGTCCATAATTTTAAGTAATGCAAGATCTTTTTCTGCATCTCTATCTACTACAGTTGCCTCGTAATCGTACATACCATCGGAAACATAAGGGTTCTTCATGTCATTAATGACGTGATTTGCTGTTAGTACAAGACCATCATCAAGAACGTATCCAGTACCAAAATTAATAAACCTGCGGTCATCCTCCTTATAACTGATATTGTAAACTCCAACAACCCTTTGACTTAAATCCTCCTTACTGCTTAAATCCTTACTACTTAAATCTCCATTACCAAGATTACTTAATTTTCCTCGTAGCCATGAATAAGGTGATTGTCTACCTTCTTGTCTAACTTCGCATCTGCCATCATTTGAAGCAGTAAAGGTATATGCATTTGAGGGTATCATAGGCGTGAATAAAGATGCTACTAATGATCCTAGACCTACTGCACTGCCAATTAACGTTTTGACACCCATATTTACCACTAATTATATCAAATATAAAAGCTATTATCAGACATTCCGAAAGTAGCTAATTTTATTAATTCTTAAGCTTGAAATACATTTAGGAACTGATTTTGGCATTATTTTGTATTTATCTTTATTCTGATAAAAACATTTCTACTGCAAAATCCAGAGCCATTCATTAACTCTCTTTGGAGGCATTACAATGAGATTAGGTTATTCTTTTTTCATATAAATTGTCCTTGTAGGGAAAGGAATTCTTATGCCTTCTTTCCTTAAATCATTGTAAATCATCTCTGTTGCCAAAGACTTGGTTTCAAATTTCATATCAAAATTCTCAACCCAAAACAAAGCCTTGAACTTGAGAGCAAAATCCCCAATTTCCATCATAAGGACTTTTGGCTCCGGGTCTTTCATAACCCCTGGAAGCTTCTTTATTGTTTCTAATACAACTTTCCTGACCTTATTGGCATCCGAGCCGTGTTCCACCCCAAAATCTATGACAACCCTTACAGAAGGCTCCGGCTGCACAAAATTGAGTATTCTGGAATCAGCTAATTTCCCATTAGGGATTGTAATAAGCTCTCCATCCCATGTTTTTATTTTTGTACTTCTTAGCCCAACGTCAGTAATAGTCCCCATAGTATCATTATCCAGCCTTATTTTATCTCCTACTTTCACGCTTTTATCTAAAATAATTGATATCCCCCCGAATATATTCCCGAGTGTATTTTGAAGCGCAAAGGCTATTGCAACTCCTACAACCCCTAAACTTGCCAGCAATGGACCTACTTGAATGCCCCATACAGGAAGTATAAACAGCAGCCCAACAATTAAGATAAAGATTCTTGAAAAGCGATGGGCTATAGGAAGAAGCTGCTCGTCAACAGAGGATTTTGTCCTTTCTGCCATCCTCTTGCCCCATCCATCTATGGAGATATCAAAAACCACTATTACTATGTAGGTAACTAAAATGATAATTAAGGACGATATTCCATGCTCAATCAGGTCAAGAATGCTTTGTTTTATGCCGAGGGGAAATAACGCAAGCCTAAAGCCGATAAGCAGCAAGATTAATGATATTGGCTTGCTTGTTCTTCCAACAATTAAGTCATCTATTTCTGTTGGGGTTTTTCTTGTCAGCCTGAGAATTACTTTTCTTGAAATAATGACAGCTAACTGCGACAA
>CAZBGH010000169.1:0-3478 GCA_964491335.1 uncultured Methanosarcinales archaeon
GTTTTGTATTCCATACTCATCCAGATATGCATTCTGGTAGATTTAGCGGGTATTAGGTTTTTTAACATTTATAATGTACACCCTTTTAGTCTATGATACCATGCCATTTTCTTTACCTTTTTTGTTCATTGAAAATTATCTTGATTACTATTAAATACCAACTTATATATAAACCTTTCTTTTTTCACTACTATTAAATAATGAATTCTATTAATTTTTAATTAATTTTGTTAACTTTATTAAATGTAAAGTTATAGGTATATAAGTAATTATCTGCTGATTTTTGCGTTTTTACCGAAATTTAGATACAATTTTTATATTGAAATAATAGTTAATCTATAACCCCAACTCTGTAACGCATCTCCCTTAAAAAGCCTATTGCTTCATACAATTCTGGTCTTTTATTAGCATCCAACGTAAAATTACCTGTCTTTGTACCTTGGTTATAAACAAGTTGTGCTTTTACATTATAGTTACCATCTTGAGGGTAAATGAATACCCTAACGAAATTTGGATGGCTGTTAAAAGAGTATCGCATAAATTTATTAAGAACATAGGCAATTCTAAATGTATCAACCCATGGAATATAAGCTAAAATACCATCTTCTCTATTGCAGCTTAACACTTCCTCATCCATTTTGACCTTTGATTGAAGCTCAATAACTTTGTTTATTAATTCCTTATTATCGCTAAGCCCTCTTTTTTTTGCTGCCTTCCTAAGTTCTAACCGTAATACTCTTCTGTTATATAGTGTAAATAGTTCATTAGAAATATAGATAGCTATCGGAGCACCTACGGCAGAAATTGTATACCTTATTATTTCTTCAAGTTCCATTTTTTATCACTTTAAATTTTGTATATTTACGCGCCTACTGGTTTATGTGTAACGATTCTTTTTGCCATGCTATAAATTCCTCTTGCTAAATACGGGGATAACACCAATACTCCACCAGAGACGCCAGCACTTGTTAAATATTGACTGGGACGTGACATATCATCTGGTAAAAAATCCTTTGGATTTTTGGTGCAAGAAAATTCTCTGGAATTTTCTGCACACAAAATCCTCGATTTTGTTGTGCCCAGAAAGCACGAAATCAAAGATTTTTGACAGGCGGACTGATTGAAGACACCTTGGGGCTCGTTTGCAAATTATGATTATTAAAAATAAATCTTGATGATTAGTTTGTGAATTATGTTATAATAATGAAGAGTCCCAGGTATACTCTTGAGGATTCATTAATAACTCCTTAAGTTGCCTAACACCTTCTTTTTGATCTGCATGTCTCTCTATCTGTCCCCATAAATGTGCCTTTGTAGTTCCTCTAGTATCTTTTTGGATGTATTCAACACCAGAATGATTCCAGTGTGGTATTACACTAATTTCTCGAACTTCACCTATAAAACTTCCATAAAATCTATGAATAGGACCAATTTTATCGTATCTATAACCTAATTCTCTTGCAATCTGTTCTATATTTGGAAACTGCATTAAGTAATTGGTCATCTTTATTAAGTATTGATGTTTAAAGATATATCTAAACTGTTCTTTATTATTTTTGACAAAATTACTACTTCTTGATTGCCTTCATTATCAGAACAACACCTATTATAATTACAACAATATAGGCAAAACCAGCTAAAATCAAATAAGTTAGGTTATTAAATAAGGAAGTTTCTTGCTGGACAATTGGGTAAAGCTGTTCTGCAGGAGTAGTCATTACAACTGTGGTAGTCTCAGTTTTTGTACTTTGATTTTGAGTAGTTTGCTGTTGATTTGCAACTGTCATTGTTGGACAATCTTCCACAACTAGGTTTAGTGTCTTAGTATCTGCTTGTTTAGTCGTATCATAATAAGCAGTTAGAATAATAGGATAACTTCCAGCTGCTACTGTCTTTGGAACTTGTATAGTATCAGTTCTTCTAAACTCATTATCATTTTCATCTATATCTTCTACTATTTCAATATTAGCCTGCCTTATATCAATGCCAAGGTCAGAGCTTTTTGCTTCATAAACTACTTCATCTTGGTCATCTGAACCAATATTAAGCAGCTCACCGCTTAAAGTAATTGTTCTTGAGCATCTTATACTTGAAGGTGTTATAGAAGCTCTTGTAAAGATTACCCTATCACTATCCTTATCAACTTCAAGCTCTATGGTAGCAGTAACAGAATGGTCAGTTCCATTTTCATCTGTGCCTTCAGCTTCAATAAGGATATTATAGCTATCCTCTTCTACTATCAAAGGGACATCAAAGTCTAAAGTAACTGTCTTTGATCTTCCTTGCTTTAAGTCAAACTCTTGGCTTTCCTCCTCTAAATCATCACCATCATCTATTCCTTCTATTGTAACAGTAACTGTTATATCTTCAATATCCAAGTCCTCAGAGGAGGTAAAGTTATTCTCCATCCTAATCTTTAACTCTAAGGAATCAGATGGCTTAGCATCTCTGCTTATGATATCACCATCCTTGAGATCTTTATCTGTTTTTGAGCCTACTTTGGCATCTATGTCCTTAATAACTAGCTTGTTGCCTGCTGCAAAGGCCATAGAACTAATTAGGATAAGTGCCAACAATATTGTAAGGATAAACCTAATTCTAATATTAACCACCTTACTCAGAAGATAATACTAGTGTATTTAAACTTTTTGCTATTTATGAATGGTTACAATCTTATATTTTTTCTATTTATTGCTGTGTTAAATACCTACACTACATACTAATTTAACTCTTACCTCATTTCGTAATAAATCTCTATCATCTGATGTAAGACCCAATCGATTTTAATGTATCTTCTATTTGGTGATATAAGCTGGCAATATAAGCTAAAATTCTTTCAGCCTTTAACTGATGTGATTTGTTATCATATCGTTATCATATCGTTAAGAAGTTCTCTTGGAGAGCATCCTGAGCACACCACTAAGTCTTCAACTTGCCTCATCTCTTAGCTTCATTTAATGGGTGCAGACAAGCATCTCCTAAAACAGATCTACTAAACCTTTCAAACTCAGATGGTGTCATCTCATGTCCATATTCCCCAAGCAAATTATCTAAGGTTTCCATTCTTTTAACTAAACATTCCTGCTGTGCCACAAATCTCATTGTTTCATCGCTAGTATATGAACTTGATATGTGTCTGTATCCAATAATGCTCACACCAATAACTCCAACAACCATACTATAGCAAATTCCTCTACCAATTTGGTTAATCAATCCAGAGTTATACCATGCTTGAGTTTGTTCTTTCATATACTCTAAAAAAATAACAGATTGTATTTGAAACTTTTGCCAAGAAATCGCCAGACCATAAAGTTAAGGCATAGAACTTCTTTAGGTATATTCTAGGATTAGTTTGTTTTTATTTTTCTTTGCATTTAGTGTGTATTTTGTCTACCTGTCCGCTACATTAAGTTTTACAATCACTGATATAGGAACTTTGTTCCTAAATCCATCACTACATTCAGGATATCGAAACTAA
>CAZBGH010000170.1:0-3476 GCA_964491335.1 uncultured Methanosarcinales archaeon
TTTCCTTTCTTTTTAATACCGGGATTAATTTGTTCAAATATAAGTGCTGAACCTTGTGGTTTAAGGTATATTGCTGCTGCCGAGTTGGGTGAAAACTCTCTTCCTTGCTCATCAATCAATTTTACAAAATTATCAGTAAGGTAGTTAGCAGACTTACCTATATTTTCAACTTCAACATCAATGATTAAGAATATACCATCGGCTTTCTCACCAAAAAATGTTCCGGCTACATCCTGTCCAATTTCAGTTGCAGAAGTAAATCCATTTATCTTCCATTTGAAATCTCCAGCTTGAATTTCGTCACCGACAGAATAAGATTTCGCTTCTGGCTGCTTTGCCTCTATTTTTGGTTCTGATTGAGTTTGAACTTGTGTTTGTGGTTTATCAGATCCACCACCCAATAGATTGCCTAAAATTCCAAAACCTATAATGACAAAAAGAGTTATTGCCCACCATCTTTTATACCATGGCTTTTTATCCATTAAAACCCCCAATTAGACATATTCTATAACTTATATTTAAATATTTGTAATCTATTTACTATGCTTTTACTACACATTACCGAAAATGAATTTATAGTCAGCACATTTCTTATACATTACCAATGGTTAGTAAATACACAAATGTAGCTCTGCCAGAAGACTTGGTGCATGAATTGGACAGAGTTGTAAAAGAAAGCGGATTAGGTTATACCTCAAGAGGAGAAATTGTTAAAGAGGCAGTAAGAAGATTTTTGAAAGATTTGCTGGAATATAAGCAACTTAAAAGGAAATAATCAAAGTTCGCCTAATGCCACGATAATTTATTTACAATCCAAGCGATTTTCATTCTTTGAGGCTTCGTCTAATCTCTATAGATTAAACAAACTTTTACCGAGAAAGAACCGATATTTTTATATATAAGAAGTGATATGGTTATTGTTGAAATGGAAACAGTAACTATACCAAAAAAGGAATATGAAAGATTGAAAAAATTGGATATAATAGATCATGAACTAATCCGACAGCTTGTAAACAGTTTCGAGGACATAAAAGCCGGAAGAATAAAAAGGGTAGCTTAAAGTTTTCTTAAAGTGTCTTTCACAAAGGTGTAGTATTCGTCCAATCTTCGCTTGATGTCATCAATTGTAGCCTGCTGTGTTTTCTTATCACTAACTGCAACTATTAGAACGATAACAAATTCCTCATAAACTAAGTAATAGATTCTGTGACTGTTTAGTTTCTTTTCTCTGAAAAAGATATATCCTAATGGTTTGCCTAAATGAGGATTCTCTACCAATTTTTTCTCAAATTTTTCTATTGCAGTTTGCTCTGTTTTTGAAAGTTTAGAGAATTCTTTTTCAAACGTGAGTGTTCTGAAAACTTTGAATTGCATACATCAATGAGCTTTGTTTTATTTATAAAAACCTTTCTCGGTAAAAGTACGTCTCAAACATTCTTGGGCACAGAAGAAGTCTAACTGCTCCGCTACGCTTCGTAGTTGGTGGGATTCCCATTCAACACAAATACTCACAATAAAACATCCAACTTTAACGATGAGCAGTAGGATTTACACCAATAGCTTTCATCTTTTCATTGCCACATGCATCGCATTCATATACTTCATATTTAGAATTACCACTCTCTACAACCCCTTTTTTGAGCATGTTTCCATGCCCACACTTCTTGCAATCTCCCTCCAAATCTCTACTCTCTTTCATCAATTCTAATTTTATTAGGAGGTGATTTAAATAATTATCGGATATTCTATCTTTCTCTTATCTGCTTTTTAACCCCCTCTTTAACTTTAGAATATGTCTTATATCCATGATGTTTAATGGTTTTAACTGTTCTTTCATGGTATTCCCTATATTTTTTGACTGAATAGTCCCAACCTTCTTTTCCACATAAATAAATCCCTGCAAAAAGCATAATCCACGAAAAGACATAAAGCCACAAACTAAACCGCCTCCATAGCTCAACGTCGTAATACAAAATAAACAGAAATGTGGCTATCTTTCCAAATATGAAATTACTAAAAATTAAAATTACACCTATCCAAAATTTAGCAGCACGCACTTTAGCTAAAATGATTTAACATAGTATTTAAATGTTCCCCGCCAATAATTAAGTTCCGACGGGTTATGATTAAATAATTTAATTTTATATTATACTATTTAGGAACTATTGAGATTAAATATTTTAGTTATTAATTAAATCTTTTATTATATATAGAAAAGTATTACATAGAAAATACTTATTTGATTAATACTATCATAAAATATATTATCTAAACTAATAATCAATCAAAATATCTTTCTATATTGAAAATATTCTCTTAATTTTAACAAAACAAGAAATTAAAGGCAAAAAGTGAGACTTCCAAGAATGAAAAGTTATAGGAAAGTAAGTTGTTATAGTTTATGAAACAGAATTGTCCGCTACTTTAGCAGATTTAGTTTGAATGATTAAGTGGACCTATGGCACAGCTTTGCTCTGCAAAGAGTAATGCAAAGGAGGGTAAGAATATACTGGGCCAAGAAAGTTTTTAGGAATTTCTTGGCGAATGTAATGTATATAGGAACGAACAAAAATAGTATCTGGTTATTTTTGTGAGTGACTATAGATAAAAACCAATGTATTTTGTTCATAGACTATCTAGCACTAACAAAAGTGAGAGTAACATTAGGCACCATGATGTGAAAGTGAGAAATCAGTTCAAGGAATGCTATAAGTGGCTTATAATAAGTTAATGAGAAATTAGCAAAATAAGGCTACCCCACATAACTCAGCTTTTTCTTATCCTGCATCTCCTGCGTTTCTTTGCTTTTTAAAAGCAAATCCTTTAATTTCTGCTCAAACTTCTCTGCTTGCTCCATCAAAGGCTTATAATCTATATTTAAACCTAAATATTTGTCTAAAACTTCTAATATTTTTGCTGCAGCTTTGCTATCAGGAAGTTCAGTATGAGTCTCTGCAAATATCGCAGATGCACTAATCTTTTCTGCCTTAATGAATATTGCACCTGTAACCCCTGTTATAACACCATCCTTCAAAGGCTCGACACCTAATTTCTTAAATAACTCACCCTTCTTTTTATCTTTTGAGAGAAAATAGGTTTTTGATGTATCAGCTGCTGGATTCCCAACACCCTCAAGGCTTATTATCTCCTTAACACTCAACTCTTCTGCCATTTTTATGACAGCGTCTGCAATCTTCCATTCTATGCCACTAACTAAAGTAATGGCATGCAGAATAATTATGTTGTATTTTTTATTGTAGAATAAACCAATTGGCTCAACTACTTTACCTTCATGTACAGCTACTACTGCAGGCAATTCATCAAGTAGAATTTTACCAATATGCTCTGTTTTAAGATGATCTATAAGAAATTCAGTAGCAATAGTTCCCACTAAACCAAATCCTGGAAAACCTTCAATAATAATTGAATTCTTTGGCTTCTTTAGTAATTGTATTTCTAGCAAGGTGACACCTCTT
>CAZBGH010000171.1:0-3400 GCA_964491335.1 uncultured Methanosarcinales archaeon
ATCTAAATTGTCAATGACTAAAGCTGCTTTTTCATAAGCCCTTATCTTGAAAACTAATTCCCCTTTTATTTCCAGAAGCTGGGCTATGTTCCTTAACAGCTCTGCTACTTCGTGGTTTTTCATATTAAAGGCATTATGATTTGGGGTTTATAATAATTTTTGTGTTTTGGTAGCGGTATGGGGTGTTTTAATATTAGGCAAATCAAGTGTTTTATCCGTTTATTATTTCCCTTCGATAGCTTAAATTGCCCCTCCATTTTTAATTTTTCCTCATTTTTCTAAGAAATGCCTGTTGTGGCGTCTCTAAAATATCGAACTTCAAAGCTCTATGAGGCCTTACCTCATTGTACCAGTATAGAAACTCCTCTTTGGTTTTGAAGGCATTTCTGTGCCTTACGTAAATATCGAACCATTTCTCTATCTTGCCATTACTTTGAGGATGCTTTATCCTGCAAAGAATCTGTTTAATCCCTTTAGATTTAAGATACTCTACAAACCTAGAATTTTCCTCAGATAGGGTTTTGACAAACTGCGTTCCATGGTCATTTATACATTGCCTTATTTGACCATGATTCAGGGCTTCATCCATGCCTTCTATGGAACTGTCCGTTGTAGGGCTGCCGCATTCTATTAAGGCTAACATCTTCCTGCTCGCATCATCTTCCACTCCAAATGCCCATTCCTCGTCTTTAACGCAATGCCAGTCAATATGGACTGCTGTTAAGCTGTGCCTTCTTTCGTATCTTTTCCACTTCTTCTTTCTTATGTCAGTCTTAGGTTTTTTCTTGGCATAGCCAAGATCAAGCAGAATCCTGTGGATTCTGTTATGGTTTATATGTTTGCCATAATCTCGCTCTATAAGCCTAGTTAAAGTAGAAGCTGATACGCGATATTTTTCATAAGCTTGCTTAACCATTTGTTTTTCCCATTCTTCTATTGGTCTGATTGGCCTTCCATTATTCTTGCCTATCTCTGGTATCTTACCAATCTCATTGTACTCATTCCATACCTGATTTACTCTCCTTATGCTTATTCCAGCTATCTTCCTTGCTTGGTATGTTGTCCATCCCCGGTTCTTTTTACTTATTGTTTCTATTAATTTGTGCTTTGTGAGTTTCATAGATGGAAGAAACTCACCGTAGGGAAATAGTTTCTGGATAAAACAATTAGGCAAATCAAGCAAAGATTTTTATAGTAGTTTAATTTAGTATATATCATGGAAAAGTCACTATTAAACAGATTGTCTAAAGATTTGGAAATTCCTGAAAAGAAAATATTAGATGAAAGCCTAAATGTTTTTCTAGATAGCGAACTGAGAAATGCGTCTGCTGAAATTCTGAAAATAAAGAGCCAATTCAATGTCTCAAGCCCTGAAGAGCTAAAAAACAAAATAGGGAAAGGAAAAGTGAAAGAACATCCAGCATGGGAAGAGCTTATTTATTGGGAAAACCTGGAAAAGAGGATTAGGGTGGTTAACAATTGGATGCAGAGATTGCATATTTCAGGCTGAAAAGCATAGCATTGCAGGAATTTCCAGATATTGTTGTTTCTGCTTCTGTTATGAAAGGGCCGTTAAATACTGCTAAAAGCCTGAGGATATTTTTCACAGGCAATTCGTTTCTTGAAGTTTATATCAGCAATAAAAAATATTCTTACCACTGGCAGTTGGCAGACAAAATCTACAGGCATGACAATGCGCCGCATTCCAAACACAAGCACATAAAGACTTTCCCCCAGCACTTTCATGACGGCTCAGAAAACAATGTTAAAGAAAGCAATATTAGCGATAATCCAAATGATGCGTTAAGGGAATTTTTGGAGTTTGTTAGGGAGAAGTTAAAGTAATACAATACCAGTTTGCCAAAAATTTTTTATTGTCTTTCAGGTGCATACGCTAATGCTATTTACGAAAATCTTTTTGATTGGCGCCTTCGTTAAATCTTAAAATGGAAACATTTAAATTATTACTACTTCTTATTGTAAACATGGACAAATTCGAATTATTGATAAAATAACAGAAGACTTCAAGAAAAAAGAATATAAATTTGAGATTGAAAAAGATAGTTATTACATATTATTTAAAATAAAAAATAATGTTTTGTATGTTATTAACGCCAAAAAAAATAAAGGTGATGTGAAAATGAAATGTCCCGAATGCAATTCAGCTTTAAGGAAGGTATTGGTTAGTGTGCATGGTGCAAAGAATAAAGCAACTAGTTTTCAATGCACTAAATGCGATTACTTTGAATTTGAGCCAATATCTTCCAGAAAAGTAGTTGAAGAACTAAGAGAGACTCCTTTGAAAATAAAACAAAAAATTGTTAAATTATCTCAGGATAGGCTAGGAATTTACTTTGACAATAATGTAGTAAGGAGTGTAGGTCTTAAGAAAGGAGAAGATATTTATGTTTCGATTCTGGATAAAAAACATATTGTTCTTGAATTAGAAGATTAAGTCCAGAAATCTCAAGCGTTAAACACGGTTAGAAAAAAAGTTAGGCTTTTTCATTAATAATAAAGATTATATTCAATTGTCGGCAGAAATATTATTAGTGGGTCGGCTCGGAAAAACCAAAGTTATTTAATAAATGATTGGTAGCAGATTTATATGAAAATAAAAGAGAAACTGATTGTTCTATTGGTTTCAGTTGTATTATGGTTTCTTTTTATGCCACTATTAACCAAAACATTGACTATGGGATTGCAATTATTTACTTTTATTCCAATGATTTTGATAACTATTATTCTATATAAAATCATTGAAAAGATATTTCATTTAGAGAAAATTAAGGTTTGGATTGTTATAGCTCTCAGTTTTGTAGGTTGGTTATTGTCTGTGCTTATTTTTATTGCCTTACCTAATTGTGGGCAATCTTCATATGGATGGGGAAGTTGGTCTATAGATTGTGATTGTAAAGGGATGCAATTTACACTTGACACTTCTGCTGGATTTGATTCATATGGTAGTAATACAGTGTGTCTAGGATTAGGCAAAAGTTATTTAGGAAATTCACATAGAGAAATAGTGATTGAAAGTTGCCGCTTAAATAATTGCCCCAATAGAATAAGTCTTAATGTAGATTTTGATAGTCAAAATGAAACAATTAATTGTAAAACTGGAGTTATTTCAGAAGAAACTTATACTGTAAATATGAGAGGAAGTTGTTAATTACCGAGCCGACCCCATTTCTTAATTCTAGTGCCGACAACTTTGAGTTTTCCCTTCGAGACGTTGCACTAAATTTCAGCCCTTCGGGGAATATAACAACGATTATTATGAAAAAGTTTGCATAGCAAATGGAATAGAGCTTTGCTCGTATGTAACCGTATAAAATTTATTTTATGCGAAGCCGAGAAGAAAAGCCGCATTTTTGAGAGTAGAGTTTTAATCCATTATGCG
>CAZBGH010000172.1:0-3394 GCA_964491335.1 uncultured Methanosarcinales archaeon
CCTTCTTCACATGCTGACCATTCGCTGCACTTCCACTCCATATTGCATATAAACCCTGCTGCTCCGCCACCGCCTCCACCCCCTCCTCCGCCGCCAGAGCTTCCACTGCTTCCTGAACTTCCACCAGAATCTCCACCACTAGTAACTGGAACTTCTTCAGTTGTATAAATACTAAACTGAGTCACATTAAAAATTAAAGTTCCATTTGAATAGTTTATTATTTTGCAGATTGTGTCTGGGCAAGTAATGTTGTTCCTTATAATTTTTGGAGTCTGATTATATGTCAAATTATACATATAAAGGGTAGCAGTTTTGTTTAATAATGAAATAACTCCTGCGTCTATCTCAATCTTATTATAAGAAAGTTTTACATAGTCATCAATGTTTGCTATCCCGCTAAGGTCTACAAAGTCAGAAAATTTTATCTTACCAGAATTGACTTTTTCAAAGGTCAAATTTTCTATACGTGACATATTGACTTTACTGAAGTCTGTAGTGTCTCCTGAAAAATTGCCTATTACAATTAAAGAAAATTTTCTTGTATCGGTATTGCTTTCAAAACCCAATATGTCAAAGCATTTAATGCTCCAGTTGTTATATTGGATTCCAGATATACTTGTAGATAGATTTACTATAAACTTCCGGTATCGTTCTCTCTCTACCAAAGTGTGCGTCTGGTTTAACATACCATTTATTATTATAGAACAGTTAGATATTGGAGACAAGTCATTTAACTCATGCTGAAAAGTTAACTCAAAAGTCGCATTTTGTGGATCCGCATTATTTGTCCTGTTTACGTTAAATGCGCCATTATCAGATGGAAGGTAATATTTAAATATCGGACCATCTCTATCCAAGGTTATCTTTTTGGAGGATATACCAGTATTATAAGCAGTATCTTTTATTCTAATGCTAACCTTATAAATGCCATCATTGTAGTTTGAGGCATTCCAGGAATAAGAGCAGTTTCCACTTAGATAATCATTATTAAGAGTATTTGTTACATTATTAATTGTCCATTCTGTATCGCAAATTCCATCTGAAGCAATACAAACTTCGCAAGAATTATTTCCTGGGTATTTTACATTGATGTTTGACACATCCATGATTCCAATTGACTGTGAATTAAAAACAATTGGAACAGAACAATAGCCATTATTATCTGCTTGACAAGTTGAGAGATAATTATTTGTTGCAGTTGTTAAATTTGAAACCGTAGTGGTGTTCAATAAACTTCCTGAATAAGCCCATTCAAAGATACTATTATTTCCAATATCAATTGATGGAGATTTAGGATTTTCAGGAACGGGAAAAAGTTTTATTTTTAAGAGACTTGCACGAGCAGGATATTCTGCTATATTGTGATAAAATAATAGTTCATCACTATTTCCAACATGCCCTACATAATAGGTGGAGGGGATACCTTTACAATTTTCTAAACAAGAGAACTTGATTTTATATCTTTCTCCTTTTTTTAAGTTATAGGTATTATTTAAGACTATATCTTGTGTATTATTTTCATAATCGTAAACTCTAAAATCATCTACTATTTGGACTACAGGGTTTATACATGTATTGCTATTGTCTACATTACAAATTCCAATCTGATAATGGAAGGCAATGTCATCTCCATATTCTCTCCTATAAAAAATTTTTATTTTATTAAGTGTAAAGTCAATTGGAACGGTTTTTATTATAACATGCGGGTTAAAAGTACCGGCACCACTAATATAACCGAATAGGAAGCCTGACCATTCGCCGCCCCATGGGCCTCCTTGAAGAGAGGTGTAATATTCATTTTCAAAAGAATAGTAAACATAATCATTGTAGCTATACCCTCTCAAATCCAATGTCGCGGAAGTTATAGTAGCCTTTTTTGGCAAATTCAAATAAATACCTTGAGATGCATTAGATTTGAATGTGATATTTTTTTTATTAGAGTTATCTGATAATTCGTTTATAGTAATAAGCCCTCCTAAACCACCATCATCAGAAAAATTGGCAAATAATAAAGTAACATTAGTAGTTATATTCAAAGGTGCATCCAAGTTAATTATTGGAGGAGTTATATCTGCAACAATACTTTTAGCTGTAGTAAAATTAAAAGTGTTATTTACTGCCTTATTTCCGACAATATCCCATACTGTTAAATTAACAAAATATGTTGTTGAATTTGCCAAACTTGATAAAAATGACTTATGAGAGGTTGCAAAAGTGTTATTATTAAGAGAGCCTACCACTCCAACAGAGTTGTACCATGAAATTGAATAATTGCAGTTCTCATTGCAATCAAATTCTATATAGCTATTTTCATTAATGGTTGATGTATTTCTTAAATTAGAGATTATTGGAGGGACTATGTCAACAGAAAACTTTCTTGTGGCAGAAATATTTTTGTTATTGGAAGAATCCCAGCATGTAATATTCCAATAATGCATTAAATCTGATAAGCCCGTAATTAATGTAGTGATGGTTTTATATTTATTGGAAGTAATTGCAGTGTCATTAGTTGTAATGTTCATAACCCCATCTAACGTAATATTGCAATAAACAACTGAAGCATAGTTGTCTGTAACATTGAATTGTAAAGATACATTAGTGTTGCTTGAATTATGCCCATTTATTGGAGATAATAATACCAAGCTTGGCGGTAAATTATCGACTACATCAACCTGCATTATCTCAGTAGACATCTCATTTCCTGCATAATCGGTTGCATTAATTGTAAAATTTAAGGTACTTCCAATTTGCGATGATGATACAGCATAGCTGAAATTAAAAATAGCTTCTGAGCCAGCTGCTAAACTTGTTGCATTTGTATTATTAGCAATGCCGTTGACTATTAATTCAACAATCTTAATGCCTGTTGTTGTGTCTTTCCATCTTGACCCTACATAAACTGTTTGTTCTGGATTTATGAGTGTGGCGCTTGTTCCATTAAATCTTGTTGTAGGCGGTAAGGTATCTATCGTAAAATTTCTTGTAGCAGATTTATTTGTATTATTCAAATTATCCCGGCACGTTACATTCCAGTGATATGTTCCATCATTAAAACCATTAATAGCTGTAATCTGCGGTGTGTTATTAATGACTAAAATAGTGCTTAAATTAACTATATTATTGATTGTCAGATTACATGTTAATGATGTTTCTAAATCACTCAATGCTGTGAAGTTAAGTGTAATATTTGTTAGAGTAGTATTATAATAATTAATAGGGCTATTAAGAGTGATATTTGGAGGGAGTGCTTTGGCAGATGCAGCTAAGAGCATCAAAAATAGTAAGTGAGTTATAAAAAATGGTATTGTTCTCATTTTGTCATACAATTAACCATAGTTTATTTAAATTTTACTCTAAAATAAGAGAAGACAACTAAATTTATAAATACTCCCCT
>CAZBGH010000173.1:0-3387 GCA_964491335.1 uncultured Methanosarcinales archaeon
AAGATTATATCAAAGAAAAAACAGATGCTGAGGTTATTATCTGGGCTGGAAGCTGCTTTGGTGCATGCGACTTACCATTAGAAGTGAAGAAGCTTGGTGTAGATCTATTAATACAGTGGGGTCATAGTGCATGGCGCTAAATGCAATTTATGCTCTTTTAATTTCTGTTTTTGGAGGCTTCTTTTCAGGTATCATAATTGCAATTATTGCAAAAGAGGAATTAAATTCTGGGATGAGATATTTTAAAATTTTAAGCATAATATTTTTAGTAGGGACCTTAGTAATGTTAATCTATTCTTTGGTTTATAAAAATTATATCTTATTACTCAGTTTCATTTTTCTGTTAGGAATTCCTACTGGAAGCTTAGTTGCCAGAAAATATATGAGGTTGCTTAGAAGATTTATTGGTAAGAAGATTTATTAGTATATTGAAATTAATAATAAAATAATCTGCCCAATAAAACCTGCAAATATAGGAACTACAAAATTGTCATCCATATGGCTTATCATTAATTCTGTTAGTGTAGCTACCAATGCCATAGGGATAAAAAGATACCATGCTTTTAAGATGAAATAACCTATTAGCAAGTTAACAATTAATGATGCAATAGAACCTTCTATAGATTTACCATTCCATATCCTATGCTTTCCAAATTTGATTCCAATTATTGCTGCAATACCATCACTGAATATTGACATACTCAATGCTGCCAAAGCAATTTGGAAACTATATACAGTAAGTGCAATAACAGCTGCTAAAAATGCAAAAGTTAGGGCATGTAAGTTTCTTTTTTCCTTCTCTTTTGTAAAGATATTATAGAGTAAAAAATTAATTTTACATTCTACTCTTAAGAAGTCTATAAATATTAGAATAATTAGACAAAGAAATGTAATTGCAATTAATATTCCAACACCATAGTATAGATAAGTAAAATAGCCAATTAGCAGTATTATTGCCCCTAATAGAAGATGGATAAATTTCCTGTAAATCTGAAGATTTGGGGAGGATTTTATTCTATATGTATAAGCATCTCTTTTTTGTTTTAATAAATTTATTTTATTTTGTATTGTATCTATTTTTTGCATTTTTGCTTTTTTCATTACCATCTTTCTTTAGTGATGCCCAAATAGTACCCTATTGCTCTTATTATAAAATGTGCAAGTATGCTTAATAAAAGTAATGATAAAACTAGTTTTAAAGGGGGTATATAAATTATGCTAACCACTAAGAGTGCTCCTACAACAGAGTCTATCTGATCAAATGGGATGAATGGCTTGCCAGGCTTGATGTTCAACCTTCTCTTAAAAAAGCTCTTTAATGAATCTCCAAACAAAACCCCAAATCCTATTAGAAAGCCTAAAACTAAAAAGTTGTAATTTTCATAGTTTAAAATACTTAATGTCTTAAAGAAGTCGTAATGGTATAACTTTGATTGTAAAAAGGTGATAACTATTGAAATAAAGATGCCTGTAATAAAACCCCTGTAAGTTTTATGATTTCCTAATAGTGGCTTACCATCAAACCATTTTCTGTTTAAGTCAACGGGAACAGCAAGGGACCTTAGAATGTTTAACTTTTCTGCGAAAATAGGCATCATATTTGCAAAGATCCCTGGGAGCATAAAGTAGAAGAGCTGAAAGATGTAATATAAAAGTTCTGAGAGTTGGCTCATTTTTTACTATTCCTTCTAGCATTTAAATTTCTGTTGGTATCTAATTTAAACTTTTTAACCTTTATTGAGGAGATCATTAATATTGCTAAAATTAGATAGACGTATAGTAAGAATGCTGTTGGAAACTTTAAGAGATAAAATAACGGAATAATTATGCCTGACGAGGTTATTGGAAAGCCTTCAAAATAATCTGTAGATGGAGATATGTTAAATCTTGCTAATCTGAGAACACCTGCAAATACAAATAGAATAAGGATTAGTATATTTGTAATATCCCTACCAAGAAGCATGTAGCCAAAGACTGCTGGAGAAATTCCAAATGCAATTACATCTGCTAGGGAGTCCATCTGTTTTCCAAAATTGCCTTTTCTATTGGTCCATCTTGCTATTGCTCCATCAAAATAGTCTGCTATTACTGAAAGTGCCATAAATACTGCTGCATAGATAAAATCCCTCTGGATTGAAGAAAATATGGAGAGCATTGCAAGTGCAATACTTGCTAAAGTTACAAGATCTGGAAGTTTAATTAACTTAAAGATGTTCACAGATACCTCCTGTGTTGGCTCTTAATATTCTCTTAATATCTCTTATTGTTCTCTTAATATCCTATCCTATTATTATACATGAATATTTCTCATATTATTTTTAATATTCTCCTATAATTGTTACACCTGCATAAACATGCTGCCCCTCTTTAGCTTTTATTTTAACTTTTGTTGGCAGCACTAAAATACATTGGGAGCCAAGGTTGATTAATCCAATTTTTTCTCCTTTAATAACATTTTGGTTTTTTTTTACATAGCATGAAATTCTTCTTGCTAAGAAACCTGCAATCTGAATAATCTTCACTTTGCCTATGGATTTGTTTTTGATTGTTATTTCATTTTTTTCATTTTGTAAGGATTTTTCAAGATCATAGGCAGGAAAAAAGGTCCCTTTTGTATGCTTGACAGTAAGGATTTTTCCTTCAATTGGAGACCTATTATAATGGGCATCTAAAGGAGATATGAAAATAGAAATAATTCTAGTTATTGGTGCGATATCCTTTGTTGTTGTGTATATTCTTCCTAGAAAGCCTTTATTAATTTTCTGATATGACTTCTTGACTAAGGTAATCTTTAGGATTTTACCATCTGCAGGGCTTACTACATTTCTGCCTTTAGGAGCTTCTCGTTTTGGATCTCTGAGGAAGTATAGGCGCCAGTATAGGAGAAATAGAATTAGAAGCGTATAGATTATCAGTGCAATATAAATAATTATTCTGTTAAGCATAGTTGGAGGGGTTGGATTTTAATTATAAATATATCGAAAATAAGTAGTGGTGCGTTAATGAATGTTCTGCCATGAAATTGCTTATTTGTTACGTTATGAGTGTTAGGCTCATATAAATTATTTCATTATTTAGAAAACGACAAGAATACATGGACAATAGTTGTCGTTTTCTAATTAGTAAAAGACACTATGCATTGTCCTAAAACTTGTGTCTTTTACTAACTATCAAAAATAAAAGATTCCTATTATATAAATAAAATATAAATTATAAGCATAGATTATATAAACAACAAAACCATCTCTAGCACCATAATATAGGCTATGTTCAAAAGGGTGTCATAAGTTTTGGATAGGAGATATCCAAAATAAAAGGGTGGTGGATATCGAGGTGGTGGATATGGAATTGGAATTTATAGATGATTTGCCAGAAGAGGATGACATG
>CAZBGH010000174.1:0-3326 GCA_964491335.1 uncultured Methanosarcinales archaeon
TTATCACTCATATCATTTATCCTTATCAAATGATCATAAACATCCCTAAAGTAAGCCTCAGCCTCAGGGCTAATAAATGGATAATCACGCTTAGCAAGAATGCCAATTACCTCTCTTTGGGGAGCAACAGTCTTTCTTATCATTAACAGTTCTCTTTTTATCTTAAATAATTTTTTTAAAAGTTGAGGGCTTGGATCCTTTAGCACAATATCTTCAACTTGCTCTAGCTCATCTTCAACATCGTCAAGTAAAGGAAAATAATTATCAATTTCAAGGTCTAGAATCGCATGCAAGACAAAATCAGCTCCTTTAGGCATGATTATATTTAATTTTTCAGTATTATTTTTTAGTCCATCAATATTTTCAGAATGCCCAAAATGATTGCTAATCAGAAAGCTCTTGCCAATAAGAAAATCAAATTCTATCAGCTTTGGCTCTTTCTCTTTATAAGATATACCATTAGTGACAATGAAATTGTATGTTTTAAATAGCTCAATCTTAGGTCTTGTATGGGTTTTTGAGCAATCTTCAATTACTAGAGGATGTATGCCAAACAATTCCTTAATCTGCTCATGCTCTTTTTTAGTAGGATTATGAAGATCAAGCCATATAGTGATATCTCTTTTTCCTATCAGAGGTTTAACTTTACCAACAGAAAAATCAGGCTTTGATAGCCTTTTATCGTAAACAAATAAACTTATCATATTTCTATTAGCCCATAGACTCAATTTTATATTTGTTTCCTTTTTTAATCATCCTAAAATTAGTAACACCTACAATTTCACCCTTTAATATTAATTCTTTAATCATATAATGGTCACTTGGAATTATTACTTCTTTCATAGAATCTAAGATATGGAGACTGAACCATTTTACTACACCTTCATCAGATGAAACAACCTTATTGCTTAATGGCTCAACTTCACATGCAAATAATATAAAATGGTGCTGCTTATTTTCTTCTACTAAAACTTCAGATAAGACACCTTTTAATGCCTTAAACTTAATCTCTATCCCAGTTTCTTCCTTTAATTCCCTTTTGCAGGCATCCTCAATTGACTCTGCAAACTCAATCTTGCCACCTGGCAAGCACCAATAACCTTTATACGGCTCTCTTTCTCTTTTCATCAGTAGAATATTATCTTCCTCATCTATAATACCGCAGGCAACTACTGGTATAGGGCGATTTGGATTTTGCATTTTTATCTATCAGTGTTATATAGCATAACCTTTATAAAAGTTATCCCTTCAAAGGTTGAAAAATAGGTGATATTTATGATCATTTTAGTATTAATTGAAAATGAGTTCAGAAAGTCTACTAGAAAAGATAGTTGGTAAAGGAAGACTTGCAGAGGTTTACAAAGGAGAAGATAGCCAAGGTAACCCTATAGCAAGAAAAATTTTTACAGGAAGTTTGATAACAAAGCTTGCTAATTATTTCTTTTCTGGAGCGCCAAACTCGTATATCTGGAGTGAGGATGCAGTCCATGCAGCTTATTATAGAAGAAATATTCTCTCAGAATTAGTTGAATCATGGTTTGACACAAAATTAAGAGTAGCTAAAGCAAGAGGATTTAGATGGAATGATACATTCAAAGCATATGAACTACAAACAGAATTCATTGATGGAAGACATGCTTCATTGCACCATCCTTTTTCTCAACATTCTCAACAAAGAGAAGCAGAATTAAGTGATTTTGTAAATAATATAATGAAACCACTTCAAGAAAGGCTAATTGAAGCTGGTTTTGATGGGTTAGTCTGGCAGGCTGGAAAAGGAATCCCAAATGCCTCAAGCAATTTCATGCTGGAAAATAATATACTGGAAAATAATAGCGATGGGAAAAATAGATTGGTTTGGGTTGATCTTGAATCTGCTGTTCCTGCAATGCTTCCACTAAATCTTCTTACATTATTCTCTTTTTATCTTCCCATGTCAATAAAGCATAGAACTCCTTTGTTTGACGATATAGACATTGATAAATTGCTAGACTATATTAATGCTCATGAAAGAGATTTGGAATCAAAAATAGGCTCTGGAAGATTTAATATTCTTCTTTACAACATAAATAAGTTAGAAGGGCATCAAAATAGATGGAAATCAATGAGAAGAGTAGATAGAAGCATAACTTACTCACTTAAAAAAGAAAGAATAAATCAACAAGAAGCAGATTGGTATTTTAAACATCCTTATATTTGGTATGGAAAAGAAATTGGAAGAATATCTTGGGAAGCTGCTAATAAATTAGTGGTAGAGTTACCTACGGATATTTACAATAAGCTAATTTCAATCAACTATAAGAAAATACTATCAAATGCTTGGAAATTTATTTCTTCAGAAGAATATAGAATGGAAGTTGCTAGAAATTATATATCTGGTAGAATTGACCAATGGGAAAGTAGAAAACAATTAAAAAAAGATGAAGCTGATTACTTACATGATAAATTAAAAAGTGAAGCTACAAGTCCTTATTTAACTGATTTAATTGTTCATGGTAATCTTAAAGTTTTTGATTGGGTAGTATTACCAACAGTTCTTAGTACTTTATATGCCTATGATATTATAGATTACAAAGAGGCACTTGCACTTGGCCTTTGGGGTGGCTCAATTACCAGAACAGCTTATACAGTTAGCAGAATGGCATTTAGCATGATGAAACCTAGTAAGCTCAAAAAAATACCATCCAATATTAAACAATACATAAAAGATATATCTTATATTGGACATTCAGAGGGCTCTAAACAAGCTGTAAGATATGCTATAGGGAAGGTTTTACAGACAGAACGTTTTATTGCTCTTGGAGTTGGAACTATCCCCCAATTAGGAAATGCAGCGTATCCTGTTCAAATGATTTATTCAGGTTCAACTGTAGATAGAGAGATAGGTAAGCTTATGACATATCATATTTTGGCAAGAATAGGAGAGGCAATTCCACTATACGGTGGCAGAGATACTAGAACAGAACATTTCTTTAATCATATTGGAGATATTATAGTTAAAAACAGAAGAGCACTAGATTCTCGTTGATTTAGATGGACTCAAAACTTTATGAGCACTTAAGCACTTAGAAAATCATCAATGCCCTATTTATTCCAAAAACCTCTTTAATTCTTCTAGGCTACTAACCTTATTCTCAAACTCCATTATGTTTCTTCTATCAACTAGAACAGCTTTAATACCTGCATTTTGAGCACCTAACATATCAGATTGTAAGCTATCACCTACCATTATTACCTCGTCCTTTTCCAGTCCTAGTTCTTCCAGAATAACTTCAAATGACCTTTTATCTGTCTTAAGAAATCCTGTTTTATATGACATTACAATA
>CAZBGH010000175.1:0-3295 GCA_964491335.1 uncultured Methanosarcinales archaeon
CAGCTAGATGCGAGCCGATGCTAACCCGAGCTTTGCGAGATTTTGAACGGTGCCAACATAATAATAACAATATTTATAATAGTAACAATAAACACACTGCCAGCAATAAATAGGTCATAATATGTCATAGGTGCCATATGATTTCTACTCAACAGCAAATTCAGAAGCCTAAGAGAGAAACGATAATTAGAGAAATAGGCAGTTTTCTAAGGGAATTAGAGGAGACAAAGAAGACTAGAGATATCACTTATTTCAGCCAGTTAATAGGCAGAAAAATATATGACTCAGACGGGCACTATATTGCTAAGTTAAATGATATGGTGGTTACTTCTGGTGAGAAATTCCCAGTCATTGAAGCAATTATTTGCAAGCAAAAAAAATATTTTATTAAGATCTTATGGCCTTATATATCATCCTTTAACCACAAGATAACTCTTTCTCTACCCTTCTATAAAATTCCTAAAGAAAAGATAAATGACAATGACATTCTAATTGCAGACAAGCTACTTGACAAGCAGCTTGTTGACATCAATGGCTTGAAGGTTATCAGAGTAAATGACATTGCGCTTGCAAAAATTAAAGATAAAATTAATCTTGTAAGCATTGATATAAGCTTCAAAGGTATTCTTAGAAGGCTTGGTTTGAAAAAGCTGGCAAAATGGTTCGGGCTTAAGGATCAGCTAGTTCCTTGGAGTAATATTGAACCGCTAAATGACAGCTTAAAAAGAATTAGGATTAATATTGCTATGCCGCAGATGTCTGAGCTACATCCTGCAGACATTGCAGATTTACTAGAGGAACTAAGTATTAAAGAGAGGCAATCTGTTTTTAATTCAATAAACAGTAAGATAGCTGCAAGAATACTAGAAGAGGCTGAAGATTTTGTAAAGAAAAGTGTTGTATACAGCCTAGATGAGAAACGAGCCGCATTAATTACCGAGAAGATGGCGAGACATAAGGCAGCAGATATTTTGAGCTTAATTGACGAAGAAAAGAAAAATAGGCTTCTGGCATTGATGAAGCCTGAGATTGCCATCGTCATAAAAGAACTTTTGAATTATCCACCTGGATCTGCAGGAAGGGTAATGTCCTTGAGGTATGTAGCAATTCCTAAGAGCTTTACAGTAAGAAAGGCAATAGATTATCTTAGAAAAATGGATTTAAAGCCAAGAATTTTGCATTACATATATATTATTGATGATGATGATTATCTAGTGGGACTTTTATTTCTTAAGGACTTAGTTCTTGCACATCCTGACATCTTAGTTCAAGATGTGATGAAAAAGAGGGTTATAAGTATTAAAACAAATAATTTAGTAAGAGATGCAACTAATATAATGGCAAAGTACGATATTCTTGCATTGCCTGTAGTTAATTCGGAGCATAAAATAAAGGGCATATTAAATATAGAAGAGGTATTAACTGAAAGTAGAAGTAAAGTAGTGCAGGAAGAGCCTATTATCATAGAAAAGCCTACTAGATATAAAACAATTTTTAGAGAGATAGGTCAAGTTCTGAAGGACATAGATGAATTTATAAGGAAAAGGCAAATTGAAAAATTTAGAAATTTAAGAAGTAAAAAAATAAAGATTGACTTTGACAGGAATAAAATCTTGGAATCTAATGAAAAATAAAATTAATCTCAGAGCATTGTTGCTTTTTCTTGCTGTAATGGGGCCTGGAATAATTACAGCTAATGTTGATAATGATGCAGGAGGCATTGCAACTTTTTCAGTTGCTGGGGCTCATTTCGGATATTCTCTTCTCTGGACATTGATACCAATTACCATTCTTCTTGCTATGACCCAAGAGATGTGCGCAAGAATGGGCGCTGTTACAGGAAAAGGACTTTCAGACCTTATAAGAGAGAATTTTGGAGTAAGAATAACAGTTTTCATCATGATTGGTCTAATAATGGCAAACTTTTCAACAACAGTTGCTGAGTTTGCTGGAATTGCTGCAGCCTCTCAAATATTTGGAATAAGCAAATATGTGATTATTCCTATTGTATTATTAGTAACTAGCTTTTTTGTGATAAAGTCAAATTATAAAACACTTGAAAAAATATTTTTAGTTATGATACTGTTTTATGTAACTTATATTATATCTGCTTTTTATTCAAAACCTGACTGGGGTGAGGTTATCAGAGCAACACTTGTGCCTGATTTTATGCTTAGTGCTCCATATTTGTTTATACTTATAGGCTTGATCGGAACTAATATAACTCCTTGGATGCAGTTTTTCTTACAGTCTACAGTTGTAGAAAAAGGGATTAAAGAAGAGGAGTATAAGTACACAAAAATAGAGGTTTGGTTAGGTGCTATTATGACTGACTTAGTTTCTTTTTTTATCATTGTAACATGCGCAGTTACTCTATTTGCAACTGGAGTGAGAATTAATGATGCCGGAGATGCTGCTGCTGCACTTGCTCCTGTTGCTGGAGAATATGCCTCAATTTTGTTTGCATTAGGTTTATTTGGAGCAGCTCTTTTTGGAGCAATGATACTTCCAATATCAACAGCGTACTCTGTTACAGAAGGAATGGGCTGGGAGAATGGACTAAATAAGAGATTTAAAGATGCTCCTGAATATTATATAATATTTCTTGCAATAATTATAGGTGCTGCTGGTTTAGTATTAATTCCTGGAATTCCACTAATAAGGATTATGCTTATTTCTCAGGTAATTAATGGATTACTGCTTCCTTTTATCCTAATACCTATGCTAAAGCTAACCAGTAATAAGCAAATAATGGGGAGACATGTTAATTCTCGCCTGTTTAATGTAGGTGCGTGGAGTGGGTGTATAATTGTGATTGTACTTGCATTATTGCTGGCTTTGGTGACTTTGTTTCCTGGAGTAGAAAATATAGTCTTTAGAAACTAGCATTACTAAGAGATCTAACTACAAAGAAATCGATTTACTCAAAATATTTATCAGCATTTGCTACAATCATTGTAGCCCCTTTTCCAGTAGATATCATAAACTAGGGCCCTAAGGCATGCCTTAATATCCTCACATTTTAATGTATCTATGAGATGTTGTTCAAGAACACTGCTTGAAATGTCGGAATTGCTAAGGCGCAATCCTTTGTACTTGAGCTCAAGGTAAGCCAGCAATTCCGAGCATGCTCAAAAACACGCTCCGCACTTTAATGCGGGGTGTTTTTGACATAATGTCTATAACACTATCTTTTTGCAGATCAAAGGTTGCTGACACATAAGGCATTGTCATCTTATTCTCATATATCCTGTCTCTTATACACATCTCCGAGCCCACGAGACTAGGCATGATC
>CAZBGH010000176.1:0-3225 GCA_964491335.1 uncultured Methanosarcinales archaeon
GCGCATAACAATCTAGTTTTTTATGCTGAAAAACACTAAGAAATCCTTTCAGTATTTTTTAAGTATTCTCAAACATAGATCCCACCTAACCACAACCCTATTAAGTATCCTGCAATAGCTGCAACTATGCCTACAATCAACATTTCTAATCCACTTTTTTTCCAATCTCCTACTGTAACCTTTGCTTTAACAGCCCCAACTATGAATAATATTACTGCTGAGAATGCTAAAGATGTAATTATTCCCACCTTAACAGGGAAAAAGAAGAAAGGCAGTAAGGGTATAAATGATCCTACTATTGAAGCAGACCCTACAAGTAAGCCACTTCTTATTGGTTTAGAATACTCATCTGGAAATAACCTTAATTCTTCACTCATCATTGTTTCAAGCCATAATTTTTTATTGGAAGTAATATGTTTCACAATTTTATCTAATTCTTTACCTCTAAACCCTTTTTTATAGTATATATCATAAATCTCTTTTCTCTCCATATCTGGCAGATGTTCCATTTCCCATTTCTCTTCTTCAAGCTTCTTTTGATAGTATTCATTAGCAGCTTTTGAGGATGTATAAGCCACCGCACCCATTGATATTGACTCTGCAAAAGTTCCAGCAAGACCAGCTACTAACACTATTTTTGTACTGATTGTCGCACTTGCTACACCCAAAACCAAGCCAAGAACATTTACTAGCCCATCTTGACCTCCCAGAATTACTTCTCTTATATTTTTTCTATTAAAGATTGTATTCTTTTCCTTGTCTGGAGCATGTCCTATTTTCTTTTGAGGATTTTTTTTCTTCTCCATACAAAAATTGAATAAGCCCAATATTTATAAACCTTGTTGTGTAGCTGTAAGTTAAAATTTAGATAAGTGGATAGCAGATTAAAAAAGATATTTGATAACAACAAACCCTACAATGATTTAGCTTTTATTCTTAGCATAATGATGCCTAGCAAACTCAAGAATAGCAGGGACAAATGAAGCAATAATAATACCTATTATGAACAGACCAAAATGTTTCTGGACAAAAGGGAGATTCCCAAAAAAATACCCTCCAAGAACAAAAAATGAGACCCATAGAATTCCCCCAACAATATTGCAGAGCAAAAATAGAAGGTAGCGCATTTTTCCAATACCTGCAACAAATGGCGCAAAAGTCCGCACGATTGGAACAAAACGTGCCAAAATAATAGTTTTTTCCCCATATTTCTTATAAAATGCTTTTGTTTTTTCAAGATACTCCTTTTTAATGAACCGGTTTCTGGTAAGAAGCATCTCTCCAACATGAGAACCTATCCAATAGTTAATACTATCACCACTAATCGCAGCAATAGTAAAGATGACAAGGATGAGCAGAAGATTCAAATATCCTTGGGCAGCAAAAGCCCCAACAGCAAATAACAAAGAATCACCAGGAAGAAAAGGCGTAAAGACAAAACCAGTTTCTGCAAAAACAACAAGAAACAGAATAAGGTACATCCAGTTGCCAAAAAGAGAAAGAAGCATACCAAGATATTTGTCGATATGAAGAACAACATCAATAAGTTTTATGATAAAGCCCATAAATGTAGAAAAAGATGACTCCTTAATAAATGTAGAGGAAAAATCTACCTCTGTTTTTGAAGTCTTTCCTAAAATAGACTTATAAATTTATCTTTTTGAACGGCTCTGTAGAAAATGTTAGTTTTGCCATCAATTCCAACGAAATTGGTGCCGAACTTTGTTCCAGCATTGCGTAAAAATCGGCTTTTGTGAAACCCTCGCTTCGCTCGCCAGCATCTGTCCTCGCTATTCTATGTCTTATAGTCAGGCTCTGCGTTCCCGTAGGGAGCAACCCCTCGCGACGAGCTTAACAGTTTTATAGACGAGCTGCGGTATTGATGCTGGGAAGGGTTTCATACTAGCCGTAACAATCCTAAAATTTAAATAATGACTGTTAACCCACTTAACTATGTTCGGAGAATTGCTAAGGGTTTTTAATGAAGTAAATGAATTTCTTGCTCCAGTTAGCATTGAGTATCATGAAGAACAGAATACATTAACAAAGGTTTTGTTCAAAGCTCAGTACTTGCATCTTCCACATCTTGACATGAGCAAGTTTGACTATAACCTTAATAATTTGATGATCCTGAAAGATTTTTATGACTATCCTGACTACCCTAAGGAAAATGCTGTTTGTTTAGCCATGGCACATAATTTAGCAGTCTTATTTCTAAAGCTTAGAGGCACAACTGACTATCTTAAAAGTGATATATTAAATAGCAGTATGACATGCGAAGAACTCGAGAAAGATCTAGCTAAAAAAGACCCTTATGCAACATTATTGCTGTATAAAGGTTTCAAGCAAAGCCCTGAATTTAGGAAAATAATCATGCCTGAAGAGATTTTAAGGATTACAATAGAAACTAACAGAAAATTAGTTAATCTTAAAGTCATTGATGCTCCATTAATGGATTTTAATAGACACTTTAGAAGGTATTTTGATAACAAAAGCCAGGCTGGTAAACAGTTAACAGAAAAAGAGTTAGAAACAAGAAAATTGTTAGAGAAGTATTTTATAGATGAGAATACTCCAAGACCTGAATTTGAATTAAATCCATACACAGAAGAAAGCGGAATAATTCTTGAATAAAAAAGACGTCACAGCGTCGCAGACCAACGTAACTCAAGATTAGTTCGTCTAGTATCGCTAGATACAATTAGATTATGAGTTTACCCAGACTTATATTTGCAAATATAAGTTAAAATAGAAAATAAATTATTGACTATATTCATATAACCCACTTTAGTATGTTCAATTAAAATGTGAGTACTTGCCACAGGCGTCTATATCTAAATCCCGAAAATAGCTCTTAACTCTTCTGATGGTTGCCATGGAGGGTCAAATACTACATCTACCTTTAAATCTTTTATTTCTGGTAGCTGTTCTTTCACTTTTCTATGAATCTCATCCAGAAGCAATGGACCATAAGGACAAGCTGGAGTTGTAAAAGTCATCTTTATAGTTACACTATCATCTTTTATTTCAATACCATAAATTAGCTCTAAAGTAATAAGATCCATGTTAAGCTCTGGATCATAGCACTGCTTCAAGACATCTCTTACTTGTTCTTCAGTAACCATATATTAGATAGTTATACTGGCTCTTATAAATTTTGTGGAGTAAAAGGCTTTTGTGAAACCCTCGCTTCGCTCGCCAGCATCTGTCCTCGCTATTCTATGT
>CAZBGH010000177.1:0-3153 GCA_964491335.1 uncultured Methanosarcinales archaeon
TACACGCGTAAGATCGTCGGCAGCGTCAGATGTGTATAAGAGACAGGGTTACCAGTTATACCTTTGATTTAATTAAGTTCAAAGCAGTTTCAAAGAGAATTGAAGAAATAAAGAATTTGCTATAATGCTTTAAACGATATTATCGTAAATAAAAAATACTTCGCATTTTTTATACAACAAAGAAATAGAGAAAAATCTGAAAGTTAAAACAAAAGTTATTTAAATACTAAATTTAAGGAATAAAGCTAAGTTTAAAAAAGAGGGTTAAAATCGCAGAAATTAAAGACAGAACAAATTATGGAGTTCTCGGGATAGTTGCAATAGTCGCTGTCGTTGGTTTAGTTCTATTATTTTCAGAAAAATTAGAGCTTAAGAAAGAAGCTATTTCAAGCAGTGATACTGAGAGCGTAACAGGCTCATTTACCATTTTTTCAAAACAAGATTGTGTTGCTTCTTCTACGCGCCCTTGCTATGACAAGCAGACTGGAAAAAAGGTTGTTGGATTAGAACCAAAAGGCGGCGAGAAAGCGTTTGCTGCCTGCTTGAAAAATGCTGCCCCGAATGATTATGGGGCATTAACAATAAAGACTTCTAAATGTGATGCAGAGCAACTCAATTATTGCTATGACGGAAGAAGCAAGACCATGCTGAGAAAGTTTGAAGGGCAGTGCGCAGTCTCAAACCCAGATCTACGTCTAGACTGTCCTTCTGTCCCACCCCTTGAATTTGTCAGCGGCGTGGAAGCGGGCTGGGATGATCCAGCGACCTCTTTAGGCTTACGCACAATATTTCAGTCGAGAAGTGGTGTATTGTATGTTGGCGGCTTCAAACTTGAAGTAATATATGACTATACAGGTTATCCATCCTACTATACATGGACAGGAAAAGTGTACAAATCTGTAGATAATGGCCAAAGTTGGGTTGGAGTAGAGCTTCCAAATGATAACTACTGGTACGGCTATGTAAGAAGAATAATACAAGACTCAAGCGGAGCGCTTTATGCTGCAGGCACTAGGCTATGGAAAAGTACTGATGGTGGAAATACATGGTCTATAATTTCTCAATCTTTTGCTGATGTAGCAAGTGCACATGTTTATGATGTACTTGAATCAAAAGATGGCTCATTAATAGCCCTTGTGTATAAGTTCCAGTACCCTAACGAGGTTTACCAAAGCTATGATGGAGGTAAAACATGGCAGCTTATTTTAAAGCCCGATTTCAAATATTTTAGCACATATACCAATTCTTACATAACAAGCTCATCTTATAATTTTATAGAAGCTAATGATGGCAGCTTAATCTTTTCTACCCATAATGGAGATATTTATCTTTACTCAAATGATGCGCTTACCAAAATATTGACGACGGGTATATATAGCGGTAACCTCCACTTTTTAAAGACGAGAGATGGCACGCTTTACTTTGTTGCTGTAGACCCCAAAAAACCCGATGGAGCATTAGTATCCTACCAATCATCCGACAATGGTAGAACATGGACAATAACAGGAGAATTGCCATATTCCAGCCTGCTTGCATTGGATGCGCCCATTGAAGGTTCTGATGGCTCAGTTTGGGCTACTGTGAATACAGATTGCTGGCAGAGTACCATTTATAAATCAAGTGACAAAGGCGTTAGCTGGAGTCCAGTAGCCACTGCTCCCAGTCTCTTTTTGAATCAATATAATAACTACAGGATTCAGGGTCCTGGCATTATAGACATTGCAGAAAGCGGAGGAAAAATTTACTCCGTACCATACGGGTTTGGTGCAGTGTTCGTAGTTCCTTAGGATTTCTCATAATTATACTTGACAAATTATGGAAAAAACGAGTATAGTCTATTTATCAGAAAGAATAAAAAATGTAGTTTTCTTTTCTATACTTTTATTTTTCCTGTCCTTCATAATTTACATAAGGATTTATGGTATAGGCAGTTCAAAATTTTTGTATGTTATCTTTTCTTTGATAGTATTTTTTAGTCCAATATTTTTAATAGGCGCAACTTACTCCTTCCTTCTAGGTTTTAAGAATTTAAGGCTAAAGCAACTAATAGAAGGGACAGCTACATCCAAGGTACGTTCAGTTGCCATTGGCTTTGCTGAAGTTTCTGGAAAAACTGTTAGCAGAAATCCAATAATAGCGCCTCTTTCAGGCAGCGATTGTGTGTATTGGCAAATAATAGTTTTTAGAATAAATGAAAATGTTAATTTTATTACAATTGGTAATTACACAAGCAGTGATAATTTTTCCATCCACGATGAAACTGGAGAGATTTTAATAAATGCAAAAGAAGCCAAATTTGAAAGGCTTTCTGTCGGCCTTAGTTACCACCCGTATGGTAAACTTATTATAAATGATCAGCCGCCATTAGTGACTAATTATGTGAACTTCACAAGTGGCTTTAGCTTAACTAAAGGTATAGGCATAAAGGGTACTCTCAATATTAATAAGAATGGAAGAATAATGCAGTTTAAGATGGATGGTAAGCTAAATAAACTTCCACAAAACTTAAAAAAATTTTGTGAACAAAACAGAATACAGCTTGTAGAACTAACAGGAAAGTTTAAAGATTTAATTATTATCGAGTATTTTTTACCCGTAAACAAGAATATATATGCTATAGGTACAGTAAGTGAAGACCGTAATGCGCCAAACAATATGCTCATGAAAAAGGGCCAGTATGTTAACTTTTTTTATATATCTGACAAGCATGAGAAAGAAGTTGTTAAAGAAATTGGGGATAGGGCCAGAAGATGGATAATTAGCGCTAGCGCACTCGCATCAATTAGTCTATTTACTATTATGCTAAACTGGAGATTATATATCCAGGTGTTTTTATCTCAACCAGGTATATTCCTATCCTTTCTAATCATTTCAGCCATAATCATTTCACACGGACGCCGTTTGCTAAATGAATAATTTATATTAAAAAGATAAATTTTAAAAGAATTAAATATTAAAAAAGAAATCTAAAGAAAGCACAGAATAAAATGGCTAATTTAAGTGGAAAAGAGGGGAAAATTGGCATGGAAAAATCTTATGGCATATTCAACCCAAAAATTTTTCATACAATTGGTATGCTTGCTATAGTTACAGCATTTGTTTCAGCATTTTTTATTGGAGCGTATAAAATGAATAGCGGCATGGGTAGGTCTA
>CAZBGH010000178.1:0-3113 GCA_964491335.1 uncultured Methanosarcinales archaeon
TCTCTAGGAGAAATTTCATTTCTAAATGCTTTCCCTATTTGTGCAATTCCAAATGGCAGATGTAGTCTTGCATTTTCCTGAATTAGCTTAAAATCTGCAAATATTATCTGTGCTGTCTCTGGCCTTAGATAAGATTTTGAACTTTCGCTTTCTAGTGGTCCAATATTTGTTGTAAACATAAGATTAAAACCATTAAGCTCTCCTAAAGCTGAGCCACATTTAAGACATTTTGCATTATGCTCTTTCAGGATTTTTCTTAAATCTTCTAAAGCTAATCCTGTAGTGTTAATTCCTAGCTTATCTTCAATTAAATGATCTGCTCTATGCCTCGCATTACATTTACTGCAACTTACAAGAATATCTGTAAAGCTATCAACATGCCCTGAAGCTTTCCACACTGAAGGATGTGTTATTATACTACCATCAATGCCAACAATATCATCTCTTGACTGTACAAATGTTTTCCACCAGTGCTGCTTGATATTATTCTTTAATTCCACTCCTAACGGCCCAAAATCAAAGAAGCCAGACAAACCACCATAAATCTCAGAACTTTGATAGACAAACCCTTTTCTTTTACAGAATTTTGCCATCTCTTCAATAGAAATAACATTATTAGTTGGAGCTTTACTAATTTGCTTTTTCTCTCTCATACTCTTTTTGACTTGATTTTGATTTAAAAGGTTTTTGATTTAGTTAGGTATCTTGCCAATAAAAGAGAAAGGCTTATATAATAGTTTATTATAATTCATTATGAACTATAATAACATATAAGGTGTTACATGGTACAGACTATAATAAATTTAAAAGTCCATCAAGATAGAATATTAAATATTGTTAAGGGCAAGTATGGGTTTAGGAATAAATCTGATGCAGTTAACTTTATTATTGAGAAATTTGAAGAGGGTTTTATTGAGCCTGAGCTTAGGCCTGAGTATATTGAGAAAATAAAGACTCTGGAGAAAAAAAACAAGTTTACTCACTATCAAGATTTATCTTCTTTAAGAAAGGATGTAGAACATGCGTGAATTCTCTATAGAGGATAGTCTAAAGAAGACTCTTACAAAGCTGTTCAAGAAAGACAAAGAAACATATAATGCTCTTATGAATAAAATGCAAGAGATTCTTACTTGTGAAGATGCTAATCATTATAAAAATCTAAGGAAACCACTTCAGCATGTCAAAAACCACCCATCATAGATGGGTGGCATGTTATCATGTTAACTGCAACAGGTAAGTGGTTTTTGATGCTCAGAATTCCACGAATGTGTGGTTTTTGAGCACAACAGATTCCACTTTAACCACTCATCTCAGATGAGTGGAATTCTGTTGTTTAAAAAGAGTACGTGTTAGATGTCCTTTTATTCTAACATTTAGGTATATCCAATCTGAAGACAAAGTAGTATTCTATGATCTTAATCATCATGATAAAATTTACAAGACATAGGGAAAATATTATTAGTCGCTTTACTATATTTCTTATTTTCCTCCATACTCTTGACTACTTGAATTAAATTTAAAAGGTTTGTGGTTAGCCACATGAAAAATTTATATAATAGTATGTTAAAAAGGAAGATATGCCAAAGCTGTCACAAAAAGAGGGAGGAAAGAAAAGTCTAGCACAAGGATTCTTTATCGCTGAAGAAAAGGTTTTGTTTGAATTCCTTGATTGGGAGATAAAGAAGAGGCACTTTTATTCTATTGTCTCAATTATTTTTACTCTCTCCTTGAGCTTGTTTTTTATTAAGAAGTTACATAGTAATAATCAAGAGCTATCTTCATTAGTTGTATTGATCCTTTTTATTATATCTATTACAATTGTTAGTTTGATAGTAAAGGTTAGATTAGCAAGAGATGGGGTAAAAGTGAATGCTTTAGAGGTAAGTAAAAGAGTAGTGCCACTTTATACTATAGCTTTGCTATTTGTTTTAGCTTATGTTATTCTTAATGTGCTACTTGGAGATGGTTTGCTTTCATTTAAAGAGGCTGTATTTTTACTGAGTTTTGCTACAGTATTTGAAACTATAACCTTTCATGTGCATTAAAATGGCAATTTCCACAAGTTTTATTGGGCTATTATCGACACGGTTTTCACAAGTTTGGGCTCTTATTATGAGCGAACCTATTGTTTATTTACCACTTATAGGCATTTGGTTCATCTTCGAATTCTATTATTTAGTTAGCAGCTCTAATGATGATATTAAAGAGTCAGATTTGCTTGAGAATAGTATCTCAAGTATTTATGTAGCTATTATGATTTCACCTATTGTAACAAATGTAAGTAAGTTTTCTTTTAATGTCTTTACTAATCCTACTCCTAGAACTGTACTAAGCATGATCCTGTTTGGTTATGCTGCATTCCTAATGATCTGTGCTTTTACGAAAATACTGCCCAAGTTTTTAGTGTACCTATTTGGAGGAGCCTCTATAGATACTATGTTTACTATGCTTGCCTTAATTTATGTTGACGGTAAAATACCTATAGATATGGCTACAGTGATTGTTATACTTATACCAGTTATCTTTATGCATATATTGAAGTTCTTTAGAAGGCTTACAAAGGGTTATTAAAGTAATAAATAGGCTTTATAGGGCTTATATAATTATTTTTAGGTATTAGTGTTCTGTTGCACAATTACTTCTTCTTCCTTATTATGATATAAGCCTCTTTGCCGATGTGCTTTTTTAAGCAATCAATTTTTGCGCCGTTTCCAAACTTAGTCACTTCCTTCTGAAAGATTGTTTCTACTTCGTCTTTCAATTCCAAAACATTATTTTTTATTTTTAGGGTTCTCATAACAGTAAGATATATATACATGTATATATATATATCTTTTGGTTTTGTGAGGTGATTTTCATGCCAAAACCAGAACGATGGTGCAAAAAATTCAAAGATAAGAGAGATTGGGTTGAATACAACTCCAAGCTCGTAAAGCGGGGGGAATGGTTTTTTGACTTTTCTTTTCTTGAGGGCATACCGCGAGAGCTTAATGAGATGAACAAAAATAAAGTTGGAAAGCCATACCATTACACAAATTCATTTATTGAATTTGAGTCCAAGCTGCAGCCTTATTTTGACTATAGGTCTATACAGGGAATTTGTGAATCCTTGT
>CAZBGH010000179.1:0-3051 GCA_964491335.1 uncultured Methanosarcinales archaeon
CGCTCGGTTGCACCTCGCTCCACCCAACAGCAAGGGAAGATATGGGAAACTATGTTATAGCACTACAACAGAATCCAACGAAAACGGCCACCTAAAGGAACCCGGCGCAATTAACGGAGAGGATTTTTCCAGAAAAGAGATGACAAGTTGTCACAATATCCCTCTCAAACATGTTGCAATGAAAGGAATAGCAAGAGGGTTAGTTAAATTATTTGGTGGGGAGGTGCCATTTGACTAGTAAAAGTCCCCGTCCCCGGATTCGAACCAGGAACCTTCCGGTATCGGCTGACTTATTTTCATTCTTTGCAGTGTGCAATGTCTATAAGTGCTGTAAAGCTACAGCCGGACGCTCTAGCCGTTGAGCTAGACGGGGATTACTTTATTGTGGTTTCTGGATGTTTATAAAGGTTATTATGTATAGGCTCTGTCCTAAATCTCGCTATCGCTCGCCATTGGCTTCAAAATGCTTAAAGTTTACATCATTGAAGATGCTGCGTTCCCGTAGGGAGCCTCCCCTCGCAACGCATTAGCAGTTTTACCCTAAGGCATTTTGACCTTATGCCAATGGACTTTTAGGACAGAGCCTATGCATTTGTACAGATTTGTATAGCGTCGCAGACCAACGTAACTCTGGATTAGTTCATTAGGTATCACGGATACTGGAAAAATAGTAAATTAGTTAGACTTTAATTAAGACTTGTGTTGCAAAGTTAAATAAAATTAAGACTTATACTTATAGATATAAAAATAAATAAAATATAGTTGAAATTAATAAAAATCTAAATATAATATAAATTAAGATCAAATTGAAAATTGCTTTGCAAATTCATAGTAAATTAATAAAAGTTTCTTTTGCAAGTATATGTAGCTCTAAAAAATAAATTCTTAATTTAATCTTTATCACACACTATAGTATGCTCAAATAAATTCTGAGTGCTTGCCAGCCACAGGCGTCTTTACTCTAATTATTTAAGAACTTAACTTATGCACATTACTCCTAACTACAATATCATTGCCTTTCTTGTCCTTAAATTTGACTATAGCCTTAGGCAGGTGCATATCCCCTAAAATTGCAAGCTTTGATTTCATTGAATAAGTTAAAATACGTTCTTCATAGCCTTCAAGACTTTCAAATTCCCATGTAACCTGAATTCCCTTTCTTTCATGCTTGAGAACTTTAGTTGGTTCAATGCTACTAGTTTTTTCATCTCTAACATATTCAGCAATAGTTGGAATTGTGTCTATAACTCTTACATTATCAATAGAATGACTACTTCTATTCTTAACATGCAATACCACCTTTACTTGAGAAATTCCGCCTTCTTTTTTATGAACTTCTTTAGTGCCCTTGTCAATAACAACAGGGCTTCTGTAAGCATAATAGCCAAATACTATAATTAGGATAAGAATTAATAAATATAGTAATGGCCTGTAATTTGTTGAAGTGTTTATCTGCGTAGTTGCACCAGATTCAAGGTTTACTATCCAAACTAAATATTGCTGTCCATCTTCTGTTTCAGTACTGGCCTCTGGTTTTGTTGAAGTAAATAAACTTTTTATAATATTTGTCTCTAGCTTAACCTTTTCCTGCTGAAAAGAGTTTCCAGGGTTAGTTATCTCTATGACACTTTTTGATGCTAAGAACCCTGATGTTGTTTTTAAGTCTTCTATAAAAGGCACTTGGTATCCAATTATTTCAACATCCCTTATAGAAACAAATGACTTGTTGCCAGATGTAACTGTTATTACTAGAGGACCACTTTTAGGACCTTCTTTTGGATTAAAATTGATACTAAATTCTCTCAGTGTTCTCTCAAGAGGGTTCAATCTAGGGATCTTTTCTACACGCTCAATAAAGCTATTTTTCAGGCTAACTTCTATATCTGTTAAAGCTAATTGATTTTTGTTTTTAACAAATACCTTAATATTTGCCTCATTGCGAGGATCAAACTTTCCGTCATTAGATATTTCAACCTCCACCTTTAAGTCAGGCTTTAGGCTTGGTATAAAGATACCACCAGATTTAATATTAAACTCAAGAGGGACCTCAACCATATCCTTATTATAATCTGATTGAATGCTTAATAAGACGCCATATCTTGATGATTTAAGATATTTATTAGGATATATAATTATATGCGTAGTTTTTGATGAGTACGGCTCTATATTTATACCGCTAAGCTTATCCTGTGGAGGATCTGTCTGCAAGTTCCAAATTATTGAATCTGGAACTGATAATCTAAAACTATCTGAAAGAGCTTTTGTATTTTGTATTGTAATGTTGAATTCTGCTGTCTCATTGACGAATAAGCTATCTCTTACAACAACAGGAGGTTTCACTTTAAATCCGATGGCAGCATTAACAGAAGTAGAGAAAATAAACATGCCAACAGATAATATCATAAATATAAGAACAACCCTCTTAGTTTGATCCATTTCTTTAACCTCAAATAACATTTGAAAACTATAATTACTGATATTTAAATGTTGCTATTATTGAAAAAGAGGCCTTAACTTAAGCTTCTTAAGCTTCTTTTTAACTAAAATAAAAAATTAATAAAATAGTCTAATAACACAATAATTAGCACTACTACGCCAACAAAATTTATTTTTACTATAAAAACATCGAAAATCAAAGATTTCCGACTGTGCTCAGAAATCTCGATAAATCGCAAGGCAATTTTCGATGATGCTCGAGAATCAGTGATTCTCGACATGCAAAGCATTTCTGACATTTGCATACGAGCCTTGTTAGCAAGTATAGAACTGCGGTTCTGTAAATACCTGCGAGGCTTTGCCAAAAGTCCACTAATCAGGGATGTAACGTGTACTAGTGGACAGGTATACAAGGTAACGTAAGTCGTTGCAAAGTATAAAACAAAGTATAAAAAATATAAAAAAAATGCACTGTTGCAAAGTTTAACAATATTAATAATTCGTGATTTAGTTGTGGCTTCCTAATGGAGCTACCATTTTTATGCCTTAATTTTCTTTAAATAATACTTAAGAGGCTTCTGCCTCCTTTCTATAGTACTTTTCAAATAATCTGCA
>CAZBGH010000180.1:0-3049 GCA_964491335.1 uncultured Methanosarcinales archaeon
TTTGAAGAAATAAGCGCAAATTCTCCAGAGGAAGTCTCTTTAGACAAAGTAAAGCAAGATAGAAGAGAGCTTGATAAACTTATTATGGGGGAAATTCTTGGATTGACAGAAAAGGAACAATTAGAAGTCTATAAATCAGTAGTTGACTTAGTTAAATCAAGAATAGAAAAGGCAAAAAGCTTAAACAATAAAAACAAGATAAAAAAAGGCATAGACGTAAATAAAGCTGTTGAAATAATGCTAAATTCAATCGGCAAAAATACTTTCATAAACTTTTATAAAGACAATGTTCTTTCCCAAAAAGTAGATGTTGTAACTATTCCAAGATTTAAAGAAAGGATACAAATTACAAAAACTTTAGTTGGTTATTCAGTTACTGATAGAAAAGAAAGGTTTAATTGCAAAACTTATGAAGAAGCCAAATATATAGCAGTATTGGCAACTATGGGTATTGAAAAAATAGCCATACCAAAAGATGAAGATTACTTAAAGCAAATATTACCAAAACTTGAAAAAATTACAGATATGATAAAAGAAGAGCTGGAAAATTATAGTTCTTCTATAATTGATAGAAAATTAAAAGATGAAATAAAACAAAAGGTTATGAGTGCGTTAATAAATGGGGTAAAATAATTTCTGCAAGAGTGTTATCTAGAAACTATTTCCTGAGGATAGCACAAATAATTTCTACAGCACAATATTTATATATAGAATTCATTTAATAAGGAGACTCTCAAAAGTTAAGAAAAATTAAACTTGCGCTACGAAACAAAATTAGTTGGCTATGTGATTCCAGGTGAACTAAATTAAATGAGGTTTGTGAATGCTAGAACAAAACATAACACAATATTTAAGAAATATCTTTGCAAAAGAGAAAGATCCACTCAAAGACATACTTGGCCAGGAAGCTGCAAAACAGCAGCTAAAATCAGCTCTGTTGATGGCTAGGCATGTAATTATAGTAGGCCCTCCTGGGATTGGAAAGACAACTTTGGCTAGAAATGTTGCAGAGCTATTGCCATATGTTGAGGCTGTAGAAGGATGCAGCTATCATTGTAGCCCTGAAAATCCTATATGCCCGGAGTGTAAATCAAAAGAGAGAAAAAGATTAAAGAAAAATTTGATAAAAGGCTCAGAAAGGTTTGTAAGGGTGCAAGGCTCACCAGATTTATCAGTTGAAGATCTGCTTGGTGACATAGATCCAGTTAAGGCATTAAAATTTGGGCCTATGGCTATTGAATCCTTTACCCCTGGAAAAGTCTTTAAAGCTAATGGCGGCATTTTATTCTTTGACGAGTTAAACAGAGCCCCTGAGAAACTGCAAAATGCAATGCTACAAGTCTTAGAAGAAAGTAAGGTAACTATAAACAGCTATGATGTAGAGCTTCCTGTAAACTTCATATTTATAGCTACGATGAATCCACAAGATACTAGTACAGAAAAACTGAGTGATGTTTTCCTTGATAGGTTTGACTTAGTCTTCATGGACTATCCAGAAAAGCTAGAGACAGAAAAACATATAGTAGAAATGAAAGGTAAAAAACTAATAGGATTTCCTGATAAATTATTAACTAATTCAATCTACTTTGTAAGGCTTCTAAGAGAAAATTCAAAAATAGAGAAAAAGCCTAGTGTTAGAGCCTCAATTGGAATTTATGAGAGAGCGCAGGCAAATGCATTCCTTAAAGGCAAGAAAGCAGTTACATTTGAAGATGTAAAGGATGCAATACTTTCAGTCTTATCCCATAGAATAGAGCTAAAACCTTCCTTTAGGTATTTACAGTCTCCTGCAGATTTTGTTAAAGAGGAATTTAGTAAGCTATCAAATAATTTTTCTGGTGTAAGAGTAGGGCATGGAATAGAGCAAGGTGATTCTCCCTGATGCAGAAGTTAAAATATTAGAAAGCTCTGAGGGAAAAGAATTAGCTGGAAAATTAGAATTCAGCTCTGTTGATGATAAATTGATGCATGCTGTTTTAGATAATGATAAGAAAGTTGTGGAAGAAGGCAAGCTTATAAGGGAAAGTATCAGCAATAATATCGGAGCCTTTGTTCCAGATTTGATGTTTGAGCAAATTGTACAAAATTTTTCTGTGGCAAAGCAATTATTTGGCGACACTCTACTTAGAAGGCTGACAAATTATGATTCAATATACATTGAGAAAAACCTTCATATACCTGAGTTTAGAAAAGAGCTCAAGGAGAGGATCACAAATAGTATAAGGCATATGAAAGAAGAAGGTTTAATAGAAAAATCTGGAGAAATTACACAAAAAGGGTTGGAGTTAGCTTCGCTAGTTCTTTATACTGAAGAATTAGATAACTTGGCACCAAAAGGCATGCTAGGGGAGAAAATCCATAAGAAATTTTCTATTTATGGTGACAAGGGAGATTATAAGAGATATAAGAGTGAGGATAGTTATAGAAATATTGCTATTAGAAAATCTGTGAAGCTTGCGATTAAGCGGTCTCACAGAGAGATATTAAAAGAAGATTTGAAAAGTTTTGAGAAGCAGAGCAAGGGACAGATATCTGTTATTTATGCCTTAGATGCATCAGGCAGTATGAGAGGACAAAAGATAGATGTCTGTAAAAAAGCAGGCGTAGCTCTGGCATTTAACGCTATAAGAAAGAGGGATAAGGTTGGTCTGATAGTGTTTGGCTCCGATATCAAAAATATTATTGCTCCGACAGATAACTTTGGTATGTTATTAAAAGAGATTACTAAAATAAGGGCTTCCAAAGAGACAAATATTGCCATTACTATTCAAAAGGCAGTTGAGTTATTCCCTAACAAAGAGGTTACAAAGCATCTCATTATTCTGACAGATGCTATTCCTACAGTAGGCATTGATCCAGTGAGAGATACTTTAGAAGGGGTGTCTATTGCAAGAGATAAGGGTATAACAATATCTCTTATAGGTATTAATATGGATGAAAAGGGTAGAGAACTTGCAAAGAAAATTGTTGAATTAGGAGAAGGAAGGCTGTACTTTGTAAGAAATTTGGAAAATGTTGACAAGGTTGTGCTAGAGGATTATTATAGTGT
>CAZBGH010000181.1:0-3042 GCA_964491335.1 uncultured Methanosarcinales archaeon
CTTATTTTGTTAGTGGCTATTCCAGCCGTATTGGCGCAATCATTGTCTTATTCAGCAGTCATTAATTACAACAATGGAAAACTCACTTTAAAAGATGTTCTATTGGCAGAAGCTGCCCCCACTCCCAAATCTGCAACTGGAGAATATACTGCAAGACTCTTATCGTTCAATAATAATGTTCTCTTTGAAACAAAATTTAACATAAACCTAGTGAAATTTTACGGGCTTCCGGTAAGCAAAGAAACAGCAATTTTGCCTCCAGAAGAATTTGCTGAAACCACTATTGACTTGCTGCTTCCTTACTATCCAAATGCAAAAACCCTTCAAATACTGAAAAATGATGCTGTTCTATTGGAAGTTGACTTAAGCAAATTCTCAACATGCAATGAAAACAAAGTATGTGATAGCTCTGAAACAATTGAAACTTGTCCAAGCGACTGCACCTGCGGCAACAGATTTTGCGATCCAATTGAGAATTATATGTCCTGCTCTTTAGACTGCGCCTCTGGGCAAAAAGATAATGTATGCGACAAGGTATTTGACCAGATATGTGATCCTGACTGCAAAGAGGGAGAGGATTTTGACTGCGAGAAGCCTGTTTCGCCAGCAATATACTTTGCAATTGCGGGAGTTATTGTTGTTATAGGATTATTATTCTTATGGATAAAGCGCAAGAAATGACTAAAAATCTTCATTTATCCATTCTTCCAGGTATCAACTCCTTTTTCTTATTACGCTGGCTCCTGTCTTCTTTAGGTATTTTAGGTTTATGCCTTTTTTCAGTTTCCATTTCATGTTTGAGCTCTTTAATTTCTTCCCTCTCTATCTCCTTAGATTCTTCCTGTTTTTCTACTAATTTTCTCTCTACCTGTTCTTTTAACTCTTCAACAGCCCCTTCAATTTTATGTTGAGTAGCCTGTAGTTCTTTCTGAAGAGCTTTTTTACCAAGCCTTTTTGGCTTTTCAGCAACATCTTCTTTTTCTTCAATCTTTTCTTCGCTACCTGCCTCCTCTTTTATCTCTCGCTTCTTCTTTTTAACTTCCTTTTTCTCTGTAGCCCTTTTCTCAGGGGCCCCGACTATTTCAGCTTGAACAATTCCATCATCTTGCTTAACAGCTCTTATCTTAATGTGATGCGGTGGTCTTTTAATACCATTTTTCCATATCTCAAGATTTGCATACTCACCTATCTTAACTTTCTCAAGTTCAGTTTTCATATGCTTTGCCAAGAACTCTCTGAGGGCTATCATTGCCTTTTTTGCTCTCCTATATTTAGGAGCTTTCTGGAATTCCTTCCTTAGTGGAACATTATAAATTCTTTCTAGTGCCATTTTAATCTTCTGAGCTAGTGCCACCCACTCTAAAATCTAGACAAGGAGGCTCATAAGTTAATGAATACATAGTATTCTCTCTACAAACAATTTTCCCATCAGTCATCATTATCCTTAAACAATATGCAATCTGACCATCACTTGGTTTTTTCCATGTCCGTAAAGCCTGCGTCTTTACTGACTTAAGTAGTGTTGCCAAATCAGTTTCTCCTCTTCTATCTATAGCAGTTTCTATTAGCCCTGAAATATAACTTTTTTTATCTGCATCAACTTCTTGCGGAAGTATATTCTCTAACTCACTCACTTTTTCACTAACCACTTTTATCATGCCTTCGTCTTAGTTCTTCTCCAATGTCTCTTAATTTTTGTATGCCTTCCTGGATGAATCTTTCTTCCTTTACCATATATTTTCATTACAGTCCAAAAAGGTGCCCATCTAGTTTGCTTATTCAATTTTACTAGTCTCTGCTTTCTGCTTGGATGCTTATACCTTGCCATTGTAAAAATTTATTATTATTTTTAGAGTATTATGGGGTTTATTATTATACTTTGCAATGCTTTGTGAACTTTGTATCCCTGTCCGCCACATCATTTATTTTTCTATTACTACATTTTGCAACACAGGTTTTAATCAATGTCTAACTAATTACTACCTTTGTAGTATCTGTGATACTACATTAACTAGTGTGATGCTTGTCGGTCCGCCACATATAGCTGGACATCAACAATAGGCGGACTAATGGCACAGCCACCGTAGGTGGCGTCGTAATGCGAATTTAAGTATTAATTTTATTATTTAATTATTATTTTTAATTTTGGTGCCCAGTAGTGCAAATTATTTTATTATATATATTTTTATTATTATAGTTAAAATTAATTTTGTTAGTGTTTTAATGTAAATTATCTTACTTTGTTTCTATTTCTTAATTTGAAAGTCTCTTTTGCCCTCGTTTAATCTAGAGAGTATTTTCTTTAGTAAGTTATCATCAACACTCTCTATTTTTCCTGTCTGAATAAACTGGCCTAAAATTGCTAATAGTTGCACAGCTTTTTGAGGATTTGCCACTTTTATATTCCCATATCTTTGCAAAGCCTCTTTTGTTAATTTCTGCCTTACAATTGCCTCAAGTTCCTGCACTTGCTGCTGAAATTCTTGCTGTTCACTTTGCCTTTGTTGTTGTAGATTCATTAACTCTTCCAGTTTTCTCTTTCTTATTTCATCAATAGATTCAGGCATTGTACAGTAATTTATTTTTTATTCTCTTTTACTTCCTTAGCTTCTTTCTTCTCCTTTTTCTCAGGAGTTTCTTTCACAGCTTTGTCTTTTTCTGCATCCACTTTCTCAATCTTTTCAGATTTTACTATATCTTGTTTAGATTTTCCAACTATATTCTTATAGATTTCTACAGAAGTTTTGTCAAGAAGAGACCTCCCTTTTGGTGTTATTACTCTTCCTTTATGCACATCCTTTACAGTCTGCCTTACTAGCTGTGCCTTTTCCAATTGCTGTAAAATCTTTCTTAAGATATTCCCAGAGCTCTTGTATGTTCTTTCAGCTTTTACCCCTCTATTTTTTTTCCCTCCGTATTTTACCCTTAACTTTGAGACCCCTATAGGTCCAAGTTTATAGACACTTCTTAAAACAGAAGCAGATCTAACATACCACCAATCATCTTTTGTCGGAGGCCTTTCTCTGTTTCGCCCAGTTTTAA
>CAZBGH010000182.1:0-3007 GCA_964491335.1 uncultured Methanosarcinales archaeon
GTGATGGAAAAGATTGAAGGGATACCTATTCTAGATATTAAAAGAGATGCAAAGTATGATAAAAAGCATATTAATAAAATTCTAACAGATTCTATGCTAAAACAGATACTTGTTGATGGTTATTTCCATGCAGATCCACACCCTGGAAATATATTTGTAACAGGCAAAGATAAGATAGCTTTTCTTGATTTTGGGATTGTAGGTATTTTGGAGGAAGAGCTGAAAGAAAATATTACTTCTTTATTTATCGGGATGATTGAAGGGAATTTAGATATTATGGCAGATGCCATGATTAAAATGGATATTGTTGACTCTGATACGAGTTTAGTTACTTTGAAAAAGGATCTTTACGATAATTTTGCAGAGTATCATAATACTTCACTAAAGCAATATGATATCTCAACAATTTTCCATAAGTTGATTGATTTAGCAAAAAGAAATAACATAACTCTCTCTAAAGACTTTATTTTACTTGGCAAAGCCATGATAACATTACAAGCAGTGTCTAAGGAACTTGATCCAGACTATAATATTGTCTTAGAGTCTAGGACATTTGTTAAAAATCTAGTAAAGAGAAAGATGTCCTTTCCAGACATATGGAAAAAAATTAGAAAAACGGGCATGAGCCTCAAAGATCTTATTCAAGATTTTCCAGAAAAGTCAAGCCTTTTACTAAGAAGAATGAGACAGGCAGATCAGGATTTACAGGCTATTGATAAAGATATAAGGACAATGACTATAGAGATGGACAAATCTAGCAATAGAATAACTTATGGCTTGATAATAGCAGCTCTGATTATTGCAGCAGCAATTACATTACCTTTTAATGCCTATACAATACTTGGGTTTCCTGCATTATCTTTTATTGCCATAGCTGCAGCTATTGTGCTCATTTTGATGTTAGTTTTTTCAATTATGAGAGAAAAGAGAATGATATAGGCTAGATGAATTATGATTGTAAAAGAAATAACTAGATTTATATGCAAAAATATATAAATTACAACCATAAGAAAACTATTAAAAAGGTATTACTCAAGAGGTGTCTATAATGGTATTGAAGCATATAAGAAGACGTGTGGTAAAGGCAGCAGCTGTTGGCATAGTAGCAGCTAGAAAGGTTAAGAACGCTGTTATAGGAAACAAGGGAAGCAAAAAAAGGCAAAAAATAAAAAAGATGGCAAAGTCTGTTGCTAAAAGAGTTGCTAAGAAGATGGCCACTAAAGGCAAAAAGGTAGCAAAAAGGATGACAAAGAAGTTGTGACGGTATGGTTAAGTAATTTAAATAATAAGTCTTATTGGTTTAAATATGCCTTTTAGTCAATTTTACAAATTCTCAACCTTATCTTCTAGTCTCTTGACAGAACTCTCTACTCTATTGAAGTTCTGATCAAACCAAGAATCTCTTCCAGAACTTAAAAAGTTTAGTTTAACCCTTGTATGCTTACCACAGTTGCATTTAGTTGTTTTGTAATGCAAATTTCCTATGAACTCTGAAAACCATTTCTTATCAATTAGATCGTTTCTACAATAAAGGCATTTAAACCGTGCATCAAAATCATTAATAGCTGTTCTCCATGCCATTATTTACTTACCTCTTTTATCCATCTCTGATAATTTCTATCAATTTTATTAATTTTAGTAGCTATTATACAAGGTACTGTATAGCTATGAATTTTCTTTATCTCCCTACTTATTTTATTATAGTTTTTTTCCTGAGCCTTAATAAGCATTGCTATTTCATTATCATCAACTATTTTTTCTTTCCACCAGTATAAGCTTTCTATAGGAAAGATATTTACACAAGCAGCTAGCCTTAGTTTAAGCAAATGCCTAGCTATCACATTTGCTTCATTTCTATCCTTACATGTCACATATATATCAATAGCCACTATACACCTTTCCCTTATACCACACTTACATATATAAGTATTACTAATATTTTTATAATAGTGTTAAAAAGGAATTTATAATGGTTATGATCCTAATTTAATAATCTAATAGAGCACAGGCCTGATATGAACTTCAGTGATATTTGCATTATCTCCTAAACATAATATGTAAGCAACTAAGTCAGCAACCTCTTCTGCCTTTAACATTTTTGCTCGTTCTGTCTTTGATTTTATCTTATATTGCATTGTTGTATCCACAGCCCCTGGGCAAATGGTACTTACCTTAACATTAAATGGTTTAAGTTCTTCTGTAATGGCCTCAGATAACCCCATTACGCCAAATTTGGAGGCAGCATATGCACTCCTCTCAGCCCTTCCTAATCTGCTAGCAACAGAGGAGATATTTATAATATGTCCTTTTCTCTGATTTTTCATTACTTGGGCAGCATATTTGCAGCAGAGGTAAACACCTCTTAAGTTTATATCAAGAGTTTCATCTAATTCTATTGTATCAAACTCATCAATATTTCCAGCGTAACGAACTCCAGCATTATTTACTATTGCATCAATCCTACCAAATTTATTTTTTACTATATTTATCATGTCTTTAATATCATCCTCATTCTTTACGTCTAACTTAATGCTCATAATCTGTCCATTTATCCTTCTGATAGAATTAGCTACATTGTCCATGCCTTTAATATTTCTAGAGCTTATAACAACAACTGCACCATCTTTAGCAAGTCTTATAGCTGTTGCAGCTCCTATTCCAGAGGATGCTCCTGTTATTATCACAACTTTATCTTTTAGAGCCATCTTTACCAAGGTTTAACTTTTTAATTCAGTCTCTAAAGAACTGTCAAACAGCCAAAACTATAAAAATGTTTAGAAAATACTCTCTAACATAATATTTAAATAGAATTATTAGTTAGCTCCAGTTATGACCAAAGAATATCATAAGGTAATTCCAGCGACTTACTTAGTTTTACAAAAAGAAAATAAAATTTTATTATTGCGAAGGTTCAATACAGGTTATGAGGATGGGAATTATAGCTTTATTGCTGGGCATGTCAATAAAGGTGAAACATTTACTCAAGCGATGGTTCGCGAAGCAAAAG
>CAZBGH010000183.1:0-1788 GCA_964491335.1 uncultured Methanosarcinales archaeon
CATTTTCCTTTAATGATATGGCTTTTCCATTCCTGAAGCTTCCATCGGAAGTTACCACTAATTTAGCTTTGCAGTCATTAATCCTGTCCTTTAACGATTCTGAAGAAAATCCACCAAAAACTATTGAGTGTATTAGCCCTGCGCGGGCGCATGCCAGCATTGCTATTGCTAACTCTGGAATCATGGGCAGGTACAAGCATACTCTGTCTCCTTTTTTCAGGTTATGGCTTTTAAGGACATTGGAGAATTTTGAAACCTCTTTAAGCAATTGAGAGTAAGTATAGGTTTTTGCCTGGCCGTCTTCTGCCTCCCATATTATTGCTATCTTTTTTCCTCTTCCTTCCTCTATATTTTTATCAAGGCAATTGTAGCATACATTTATTTTGCCATGCTCAAACCACTTGAAAAAGCAGCCATTTTTGCTTAAGACTTTTTCCCATTTCTTGAACCAGTGCAGCTGCAAGGCTTTTTCTGCCCAGAACTTTTCAGGATTCTTTACTGAATAATTATAGATTTTCCTATATTCCTGCAGGCTTTTAATATGGGCATTTTTGCTGAATTCCTTAGAAGGCTTAAATACCCTTTTTTCCTTCAATAAGGATTTGAATTCGTCTTCCATCTTTACATTTCTATAGTTAAACAAGTTATGATTGGATTTGATCAAACAAGTGATTTGAGCACCTATCATACATATAAGTGGTTAGCTTAAACCTTTACGTTTTTCGCTGAAAATAATGTCTCATAATGGTACTGTATAGTTCTGTATGGAAATCTGCATTCTCTCCTATTTCAATTTTTTCTAGTTCCGCTTGCGCCAATAATAGAATTCCTCGTCTTCTAGCAATATACGAAGGATATACGCCATCGATATCGGGTTTATTTTTGATAATCTCGACAGAGAGTTTTTCCCATTCTTTTTGTATTTGTTGTTTTTTCATTATTATCCCATTTTTATTAAACTTCTTAAATCTTCAATGAACACATCAAACATCTTAACTTTATTACTTTCTTCAACTAGGGTTTCACTCATAATGTAGCTTCCATCAGTGTCCACCTCAACGATTGCCCTACCTTTCTGATATGCTTAGTAACTTCATCACTAGAAAGCTTAATTTTCCAATAACCTGTTTGAGCTATTCTTTCTCTTAATGTTACTTTGCTAGAAATTACTGCTACAATCTTGTATGTTGATGGAATGTAAATTATTAAATCAACATCTGGTAAATGTGAGCCAAATTCGCCATAATCTACTAAAATATTCCTTTTCACTGAACTCAGTTCTCTAGACAGGTTTGTGCTATTAGTCCTCTCTAATGTGTTCCCATCTACAATCTTTAGCCCTAAACTTTCGACTTCGTCTCTAATTATATACATTACTAATTTCTCAAGATTTTTACCTTTGAAGGCGCGCCATGATTGTTCATGGTCCATGTTAGGAGTAGGATTTTTTGCCCAATCCTTTTTGTGGATACCTTTCGCTTTCTTTAAAAGTTCAGAAATATATTTATAAGCATTGTCTCCATATGCTCGTTTCGCCTGTTCGTAGAGATTGACTAAATCATTAAATTTCATTAGTGGTGCCTTTCTTAGATTTATTTCCTTTCCTTCTCGGATATTGTGTCCAGTTGACTACTCTTTTACTAGATTGTTCACTGTCAAATGACGGTTTTCTCATTACGAATAGATATTTGAAACCTCGCAAGTAAAAATTAAATCTGATAGCTCTATTATGCCATATTCCTGTATTTGATGTTTGATTCCTACGCACTACAGATATCACATCTACAG
>CAZBGH010000183.1:1888-3007 GCA_964491335.1 uncultured Methanosarcinales archaeon
CTACAGATATCACATCTACAGTTTCGAAATATTTAGATAATCTTTGGTATATATTAAATCCTACTGGTGTAAATTTTTTCTTGACCCACTGGTCTCCAATTAGCCATCCAAGAACTTTTCCTGGTTTTAGTATTCGATGGCATTCTTTCATTACTTTTTCTAGTTCGTCATAGAAATTTTCTGTTTCTGCTGAAATTTTTCCTATATTATCTGGATGGTCATTATATTTTATGTTATCTCCATAAGGGGAATCAATAAATATCATATCAACATTGTTGTCAGATAAGGGAATTTTTCTTGCATTATTTTGTATTATATCCTCTCTAGTTGGTGCAATATCATATGCAATACAGTCTCTACCTTCTTCTTTACAGACATCTAAGGTAGTACCACTTCCTGCCATTGGATCAACCACTAGATCACCAGGTTCTGTATACCTCCTTATCAAATTGTATATTATGAAGGCTGGAGTAACACCGGGATATTTATTATTTCCTTTTGAAAGTTTTCCATAACTTTGTCTGGGGTAATTCCATAAAGTTGTAGCTTCTAAAGGCGGTTTATTTTCTTCAATTTTTAGACTTGGGGCAACACTTAAATCGAATTCGCTTGGATTTTTTAAATATTCTAAAAGTAATTTGGTTCTTTCCTCGTCCAATCCGTTCTTCCAACTAATTCCAAATTTGGAAAGAGCTTTTCTAATTTTCTTGGCAGAGGTTATTTCTCCTATTTTTTCCGCTTCTACTTGGTAAGGATATTTGCCATTCCAAGCTTCAGGTATTATATCCTTACCTCCATCAGATTTAGCTTGGAAGACACCATAAAGCGTATCATTATCCAAGTTATATAAAAATAAAATATCTCCTTTTTTAACACCTAAAGCCTTTTCTGAATATACTTTATTGGTCGAGAATAGCATTCTATCAAAGCATTCTCTTTCTGTTTTATTGGTACACGCAAATATATGCCCCCTACTCAATAAAGTCTGTTGTTTTTCTTTCATCTTTGCCTTTTTAGTCTATCATTAATAACCAGTTAATAACTAAAAACATTTAAACTTTTTGTTAATACAGATGTTCCGAGACTTCCCTGATTTTTCTGTAGGGGATACTTATATTT
>CAZBGH010000184.1:0-2988 GCA_964491335.1 uncultured Methanosarcinales archaeon
TGGAATGAGAGAATCTGGCTATGTTTTGGTTGATTATAATAGAAGTGGTAATCCTTTGGTTGAAATAGTTACAGAACCAGATATTACTAGTGCCGATGAGGCTAGAGATTTTATGAAAAGGTTAGTTAGCGTATTAAATTATCTGGAGATATTTGACATGAGTAAATGCATTATAAAAGCAGACGCTAATATTTCTGTTAAAGAGTCTGGTTACACTAGAGTTGAAATCAAGAACATTACAGGTTTTAAAGAGATTGAAAGGGCTTTAGAATATGAAATTAATAGGCAGAAGAAAGAAGTTAATGAAGGGAATAAGATACATCAAGAAACTAGGGCATGGGACTCTGAAAAGGGTGTTACACATTCTTTAAGGAAAAAAGAAGCAGAAGAAGATTATGGGTACATTATAGATTCGGATTTAGTAGCAATAGACATAACCAAGGGGTATTTTAATAAAATAAAAAAGAGTTTACCAGAACTAGCTGAGCAGAAGATTAAAAAGTTCTTAGAGATGCATGGCATTAAGAAGGAGGATGCTGAGATTCTTGCAGCAGAAAAAGAGTTAGCAGATTTATATGAAAGAGTTGCAGAAGAAGTAAACCCTGAGCTTGCAGCTAAGTGGCTTAGAAGAGAATTGATGAGAGTTGTTAATTTCAATAATAAAAGTTTGAAAGACATAGATGTTGATGAGAAAAACCTTATTGCGCTATTAGATTTAGTTGAGCAGAAGAAGATTACAGATAAAGTTGGGCAAAGGCTAATGGAAATGCTTATAGCCAAACCCTTTAATGTTAAAGAATATGTAAAGAAAGAGAAGTTAGAAGCATTAGCTGATACTTCTGAGCTTGAAGAGATTTGTGAGCAGGCAATCCAAGAAAATCTTAAAGCTGTAGAAGATTATAAAAAAGGGGAAAAGAAGGCATTGAATTTTCTAGTGGGAAAAGTCATTCAAAAGACAAGAGGAAAAGCTACTCCTAAGAAAGTGAATGAGATTATAAATAGGTTGTTAGGCTAATGTTTATTTTATTTTTTAAATTAAAAATTCTAAAATTGAATTTTTGTTATTAAACAAAACATTTATATACTATATATGCTTATTTTAACATATGTTAAAAACTCCATATAAATTATTCTTTATGACTCTAGCAAATGAACAAAGATTGAAAATAATTAATTCACTTAGAAAAGGCCCTAAAAATGTTACGGAGATATGTAAAGAATTTGGATTTAATCAGACAACAGTGTCACATAACTTAAAGAAACTAAAGACATGCGGTTTTATTTTTTCTAAGAATAATGGCAAAGAAAGAATTTACTCTCTTAATAAAGAAACCATTCAACCATTGATGGACTTAATTGATAAGCACACTAATAAATTTTGCAAATATCTATGTTGTTAATTTAAAATTGGAGATAAATAAAATGGCCAAAAGAAAAAATTGTTGCGCAGGTGGAGTATGCCCTTCTTGTGAATGTTGCATATGCATATGCACAAAGGAACTAAAACCTGAGGCAAGAGAATTATTAAAAAAATTTTAGCTTAAATGGATTAAGATGAAAGAGCAATTGTCCATAATAGCATATGTACTAAGAAAAAGAAATTATTTTTTTCTTTTCTTAATTTCAGGGCTATTATACGGTTTAATTTATGCAATTATGACAAATTTAATAGATATTCGGCTGGGCTTAAAAAATATTAATATAGCATTTACTGCAATTAGTGGCATATTTTTTGCTTTATTTTCCATTCTTGGCGGGACTCTTATTTCATTGCAAGTATTCGTTATTAGAAATAGACAAAAATCAATAAGATCTGCAAATATTGGTTTCATAGGGGCATTTCTCAGTTTTTTCACTACCACCCGTCCCTTTTGTAAGCCGTTGCTTCTTTCACTCCTAGGATTTTCAGGCTCTTTAGCACTGCTGAAATATGGAATTGCTCTTGCCATACTAAGCGTTTTGTTACTTCTTATTTCAATTTATTTGGTTACAACACATATCGAGAAAGCAATAAAAAATGCAAAAAGAAAATAAGAGAATATTGGTATATACATTATTAATAATAGCATTTCTTGTAGCTATGGGATTTGTTGGATACTATTTTGGATTCTTAGGAACAATTTATAATGTAATGATGCCACAAACTTTCTCAAAATTTAATATAATCACACTATCAATAATTTTTGGAATAGCTGCATTTTTCTCACCTTGTGCATTTACTGTACTTCCAGCATATGTATCAAACTACCTAATGAAACAGGAAAAACAAAAATCAAAATTTACATTGTTAAAACTTGGGCTTTTTGCAGCTTTAGGGATAATTATAGTAAATATTACTATTGGCTTAATTATAGCAATTCTTGGAGAGGCAACACCTTTTTCTAAAGATCCAAGAACAGATATTCCAATAATTCTAGCAGTTAGGGTAATTGCAGGTCTTGTTATAGCATTTTTAGGTTTTATGACCTTAGTACATAAATCAGTTAATATTGGCTTTATTCAAAATTTTCTGGCAAAAAAGAATATTTCAAAAAGCATGTTTGGATATGGCATTATTTATAATGCTGCTGCAATTGGATGTACAGGACCTATAATGCTTGGTCTAGTTCTTTATGCTTATGCAAGCGGAAGCTTTATTTCAGCATTAATCTCTTTTATAGTCTTTTCATTAACAATGGGAATGCTAATAGTTATTATTACTGTGTTAATGGGTTTGTTTAAATCAATTATAGTAAAAAGAATGCTTCAAGTAACGCCTGTTATCATGAAAACAGCTGGCATAATTATGATTATAGTTGGTTTGTCAATTGCGATTTTGACTTTAGAAGGCAACAAAATTTTTGTTAACATATTTTTTCCTTTTTTGGAATGAGGACTTAAGCAAATATATTTACTTTATATCAACATTCAGTTCCTCAAACAACCTTTCTGTTTCTTCCTTGATTCTTTTCTCGAAATCAACTAATCTTTCACCTTCTTTGCGTTCTT
>CAZBGH010000185.1:0-1731 GCA_964491335.1 uncultured Methanosarcinales archaeon
AGATTTATTGAGATTTTCTACAGAGCCTACACTTTCGTAAGCTTTATATATAGTTTATCATATTTAAAGTACTTCTTAATTTAATAATTAAAAACTTAGGAAATGACAACAAAACAAGTAGTAGCAAATACGGTTCAAAAAGGTAGTTATATTGTAATAGACAGTACAGCCTGTAAAGTAGTTGATACCCAAACTAGCAAGCCAGGAAAACATGGCCATTCTAAGATAAGGATTAGCGCAGTAGGCTTAATAGAAGGGAAAAAAAAGGTTATAGTCCTTCCTGGTCATGATAATGTTGAAGTTCCAATCATTGAAAAGAAAAATGCTCAAGTATTATCAATAAGCGGAAACATTGCAAATGTCATGGACAATGAGTCATATGAAACCTTTGATCTAGAAATCCCTGAAGAGCTGAAAGCTGAGATAACAGAAGGGACTAATGTTCTTTACTGGATAATTCTGGATCAGAAAGTGATGAAACAGGTTACAAGTAAAGGATAGTGTTAAAATTAAAAATAATATTAATAATAAAAAGAAGATAGAATAAACTATGCTAGTAAATATAATTATAAGTTATTTGATAAAATGGTCAAATTTCCAGAAGCTCAAGCAAGACTGTTCAAGAATAAGTTTGTATGCAGAAATTGTAAATCTGTAGTTAAGGCTCAGAATATTTTTGTGATTGAAGGCAGAATCAAATGTAGAAGATGCCACTCCAGAGCTTTAAGGCCTATTAAGAGGAAATAGATGTCACATGAGTATTGAAACAATAGCTACAATTATTTTTCTCACTCTATTAGCTTTGCTTGTTCTTTGGCAAAGAAAAAAGCTGACTTTCCAAAAGATTCTTTTTCCTTTGATTTATTTAGTTATGTGGCGTACTAAAATTGGTCTAACCTTTATGGACTCTTTCGCAGCAAAGTATAGGAATATACTTAATTATTTAAGCTATGTAATTATTTTTATTGGATTTGCTGGCATGTTATTACTCTCTTATACACTTATTTCAAATCTTATCCAAACTTTTACCAGTAAAGTTGCCACGCCTTCTGTGGGTTTAGTCCTCCCAATCCAAGCTAAAGGAGTATTTTTCGTTCCTTTCTTCTATTGGATCATATCTATTTTCATATTAGCTGTAGTCCACGAATTCTCACATGGCATTTATGCTAGAGTATTTGGCATTAAAATAAAATCAAGTGGTTTTGCTGCCTTAGGTGTTCTGATTCCTATTATACCAGCTGCTTTTGTAGAGCCTGATGAAAACCAACTTAGAAAGAAAGGCAAGAGAGAACAACTCGCAATATTTGCAGCAGGAAGTTTCTCAAATATCTTATTAGCCCTAATTATTATTCTATTCTCTTTCATTGTGATTAATCCAATTGTAAAGACGATCACAGAAGATCAAGGTGTAAAAATAATAGGGTTTGATGCAAAAATCTCTCCAGCCAATATTTATGGTATGCAGACAAATGAAATAATAACAAATATTGATGGAAAAGAAGTTAAGACAATTGATGATTTTGTCAATACACTCAGTAATAAAAATCCAGAAGAGAAAGTTGAGATTAAAACAAATGCTAGCTCTTATAATATAATTTTGCAGAGGCACCCAACAAATGCAACCAAAGGTTATTTAGGAGTTTCTGTACAGCAGAAATCTGAAATCAAACAATCTGTTAAAGAGAAGTATGGAGAATTTGCTATTGCAATCTTTGTATGGATTATTGGCTT
>CAZBGH010000185.1:1831-2967 GCA_964491335.1 uncultured Methanosarcinales archaeon
TTAATTCTTATAGATCCTAAGGTAAAAAAAGATAATTTTAATGCAATAATGAAAGCGAAGTTTGCTAAAGAAATCTTAGAAAATGCTATTACATTAAAGAATTTCAAGGATTTAAGAAAAAAGTTTGATTATATTGTTGGCACAACTGCTGCTTTAGGGACTGATTATAACATTTCAAGACTACCTTTAACCCCTATTGTTCTTGCTGATAAACTAAAAAATATAAGTGGCAAGGTTTGCATTTTATTTGGGAGAGATGGCTCTGGATTAACTAACAAAGAAATAAGACAATGCGATTTTGTTGTAACTATACCAACTAGTAGAAAGTATAAGACACTAAACATTGCACATTCTGCTGCCATTATTTTTTACGAACTTTCAAAGAATTTAATCAGTGAAAATATTCTCTCACATATCAAACCAATATCCCAAAAAGAAAAAGATGTAATATTAATGCTTGTTAATAAAGCAATTGATAATATGAGTTTTACAACAGAAGAAAAGAAACAAACTCAGAGAGAATTATGGAACAGAATAATTGGAAAGGCAATGTTAACTAAAAGAGAGGCCTTTGCATTGATTGGGTTTTTAAGAAAAATCAAGTAATTTGAGTAAATTATTTAAAATATTGTAGCTTGTAGGTATTTTATGAAAAGAAATAGTTTAGTAGTATTAATAATAACCTCAATAATATTCGCACTTGTTATATCTAGTTGTCAAACTAAAATTGAAAATAAGTGCCAACTTTATAGAAACGAGCTGACAAATGAAGTAAACTGTTACAGAGAAAATCAGGAGCCTACCAACTGGAGTCCTTACCAAAAGCCAGAAATTGGCATACCATATGCATGTTTTGAGGAAAATGGGGAATGTGAGCTTGCACAGTAGATACTATTACACTAACACAAGGATTTAATAGTATCAAAAGCAAAAGATTTATATAGTAATATGATATATTTATCATATGAAAGAATTATCATATAAATTGTTTTTCAAGGCATTCTCTAATAAGACCAGATTTGAGATAATTAGATTGCTGAGAAAAGGCCCTAAACATGTTTCTGATATATGTAAAGAATTAGGCTTTGAGCAAAGTAGAGTTAGCCATAATTTGAGGTGCTTAGTTGATTGTGGTT
>CAZBGH010000186.1:0-2965 GCA_964491335.1 uncultured Methanosarcinales archaeon
GTTGATAGCCTACAATTTAGGGGCTAGATTTATTGAGATTTTCTACAGAGCCCTATGGTACAATAAAAAAAATAGGAAAGTTTTATAAAACCATTTAATTATTAGTAAAAGACACAAGTTTTAGGACAATGCATAGTGTTTTTTACTAATTAGAAAAAGACAACTATTGTCCATGTATTTTTGTTGTTTTCTATATTCAAATAAGAGGTATAAGATGTCAGCTGAAAGGTCAGAAAATTTTGATGGGTCTGATCATATAGCTGTAGATATTTATGGAAGCCCAACTAGCGATGATGTGGTGATGCTTGTTGATGATAGAGTTTACTATGTGGCTTTATTTGTAAACATCACTCTATACCAAGATTTAGAACAAATGTCTGAACCATCTCTCAAAATAAATGTGCAAGAAGGTAAAACTTTTATAGATAATGGAAAAGAAGATGCTTATGCACGAAGGCTGATACAAAATGGGGATATAGGATGTGTGGTAAAGGTTTTTGACAAAACGCAAAACCATTTTACCATTGAAGAAAAAGTTGTGTTTGGTGCTACTGGATATATAATGACAAAACAAACTTACAATATACAAAATAATTAAATAAGAATTCTAAAGATTCGCTTTTCCTTTTGTTTTTAATAGATTCATTTATTCTTTTATTAATTCAATTTAACAAATACCCCTTGCTCTAAAGCTTTTTGAAGTCCTAGTATGCTTCCTTCATGTCTAAGTCTATTAGATCCAAAGTAAACTCCCCTTAAAACTCCTTTTAGACTACCTTCAAGCAAAGAAAGATCTGCTAGTCTATCTAATGCATTATGTCTTGCTATTTCAGAGAGTTGCCCATTGTAGATATATCTATCTAGGTTGTGATATCTCTTTTTATCTTCTGCATCTGGCAAAACAAAATGGTTTGGCGTCATTCCACATCCATAACCCAATTCTGGATTTATTAATTTTCCTACCCTAAAGAACTCTAACAAAAGTAGTGGTATTCTAAACCCTGATATATAATTATCCTTGAATAATGACCTTGCCTCAGAAACTTGCGTTAGAAAATTTAGAGGATCAATTTCCACTTCAACTTCTTGATGAGTGGAAACAGGGCTATAATCTGTAATAGCTTTAATAATGAGTCTACCCTGGTGATCTGGCTCCAATCTTATTCGCTGAGGCCAATCTCTGTATTTCTTTTTTATAGGTTCTAATATAAATTCAAAAGGTTCTTTTATAGTATAAACATCAATAGGAGATTCTTGCTCTTTAATACCTACTTCTGTAATTGCCTTAACAATTTCCAGTGTAACATTTTCCCACTGGGGTACTGCAAATGTTTCGAAATATTTATGCTGAGAATGATGATCCATTGATATATATGAGACTAATTTTCCTATAAGTTTCTCTTTTTTTAATGTATCTTTATCACTTAAAAATCTTCTAACAACGATAATTAAATTGTTTATATCATATGCATATAAAGTCCCTAACAAATGCTCTGGATATAAAAGTCTTAATCCCTTGTTTGATAATAATACACCAGAATATCTGTAGCTTGCATATCTTATGTCTGCGTTGAGCAAGGAATCCTCTGGAAAAGTTTCAATACCTAGCTCTTCCTCACTCTGAATTCTATCATCCAAATTTATGTCTTCGTCAGTTAAGACAAACCATATCCCTGTGTTAGGCTTAGCTGGGCATAGTGTTAGTTCTACTGCTCTTCCTCCTAGAGGGTCAAAGCCAGCTATTTTAGCAGGGCTTTCAAGAGTCTGCTGATTTGTTAGGCCTCTTTCTGATAATTTTCTTGCAAATTCTATGTACTTTCCTGCAGTAAGATCATCTATAGTTTGTAGTGGTGCCATTTTATTATTATCTTAGCCATATTAATTATCCTAGTTTTATTGTCTTTTATAATTATTATAGAGAACTTTGAATAATTCCTTCTTTTGACATTTTCATTCAAAGTTCTCTTAGAGAATTTTGACTATTTTATATTTTTTCAAAATTTTCTATATCTAAATATTATTTATTATATCAAAATTATTTATGGTATTTAAGTTATTTTCCGAATCTTTCAATAGCCATTTCTAAATTTGTGATGTCTCTTATATCAATCCATTCAGCATCTGTAATATATGGGACAACTTTTAATGTTCTAAATAGTTCAGTAAAGTCAGATGAAATATAACACTCCCTGAAGAAATCAAGTGATACTCTAGAGAAATTTATTCCAACAATATAAGTGCCTTCATGAGTTAGAACTTCTTGTCCGTGGTTTAAAGCAACTTGCATATCTGGAGGGCATCCTTTAGCTTCCCATTCTGGATGTAAATAAGAACTTGCAGCAATAAACCTCTCCTGTTCTATTGTCCATATCCTTGTATTGCTACCTCTATTAAAACCCTTTCTCATTAACATTGTTATATCTGCCTTAGTTTTCGTATGATGCTCTAGTAATGCAGAGTAATCTCTTCCTTCACCAATTGTGTCAACAGGTACAAAAATAATTGGCTCAAATTCTTTAAAAGAATCAGAAGATCTTAGAAAAGTACTAAGATAGTATGCAAGTTCTTCTGTTGAGAGAGTAGAATTTTGTGGCATGTAACCTAGACTTATTAGCATATCTTCATATATTATATTTTTGTCATCAAACACATGTTTTTCTCTTAATCTTTCTTCTAATTGTCGAAATTTTTCTGCTTGCTTAGGATCCCTTAATAAGATAGTTCTTCTAATTCCAGAAGGTAAAGATTCAATCTTGTAGTCAATTAATGGTTTTCCTCCAATATCAATCATAGCTTTCGGAATATCATCTGTAATTGGATGAAGCCTACTTCCTTCTCCAGCAGATAAAATAACTATTAAAGGTTCCATTTTATTTGTTGTTGACTAAGTTCCAATTGTCAAAAACCACGCGTCACAGACGGGTGGCATGAAAGGCTGAAAGCCATGCTAGCCATACCGTTTATA
>CAZBGH010000187.1:0-2905 GCA_964491335.1 uncultured Methanosarcinales archaeon
CTGATAATAAACCTTGTTTTGTGAAAACTTTCCAAAGAGGTATTTTATGTATAACAATATCGTTTATATTTATATTTTCTTCTTCGCCATTATAAACAACAATGCCTTTCTTTAGGTTAAATTTTGTCATGAAAAAAATTAGTGAACTTATATCAGTTTTTGTTACTTTTGAACTCTCTTTAACTTCGACAGGCAATATAAGCTTATCAACAACAAGAAAGTCAACTTCTTTCCCATCTTTTCTCCAATAATATTTTGCATCTAGAAAGCTCGCAACTATGGTTTCATAGTCAAATTTTCCTGTCCATCCGAACATCAATGCCCAATGGAATGGGTAAGCCCTCTGTAATTTCCTTGATGTTGTTCTGATTCTCGGTCTGTAATTCTTTATTCTTCTAAGCACATAGGCAAACTCCAGATAATAAGTATGTTCGATTAAAGTTTTTTTACTTACTTTCATTTCTTTTGCAATTTCATCATAGTTTATATATGTCCCTGGGTTATTGTAAAAAATTTCTATAAGCGCTGTCAACAAATCTTCGTTAACATTCTTAAACCTTTTCAGCAAATCTATTTTTAGTACCTTTTCTATTACACTATCTTTTATGTAGCTTTTGATTAAACTCAACTCTTCGAAATTGACTATCTCTGGAAATGGTTTAAGCAAGTAATTTTTAAATTCATTTTTTATTTCTTCTTCCCATAATTCCAATTTGCTTAAGTCTGCCTTGCTTTTTCTTAGTTCAAGATATTCAAAAAAGCTTAGTGGCTCTGCATTAATTATGAAATGCCTTCCTGCAAGATTTGACTTTGCTTCTTTTTCCAGCTGGAAACTGCTTGAGCCAGAAATAAAAATCTTTAAATTAGGAAAGCTGTCATAGATAATTTTTACTTTATTGCTCCACTCTGTTAATTTTTGGATTTCATCAAAAAAGATAAAGCATTTCTCCTTTTTCCAGTCTATTTTAGTTAGTTCTGAATATTCTTTTAGTACATCTAACGGACTTTCCACTTTTTCGTCAAAGGAGAAGTAGAGTATATTTTCCGGATTAGTCTTTGATATAATTAACTCATCAATTAATTGATACAATAAAGTGGATTTGCCCACCCTTCTTAAACCCGATATTATGATTATCTGCCTGAGCTTTAAAAGTTCTTTTATTTTGAGGAATATCTTTCTTTTGTAAGGCAGAGCTAATTCTTTGCTTATCTCCTTACCTTTCCACCATGGGTTTAAAATATCAAGTATTTCCATACATTAGTTTCCCGGAGAGAACTAATATTTAAGTTTTTCGTTTTATGGTGGAAACTAACAATTAGGTTATTAGTTTCCTAATGAAAACTAATGATTAAGATTATTTTGAGTCATCCTATTCTATTCCAAAATTTTGCGGTAGTGGAATATTAACTTCTCCATTTGTAAGAGTATACCACATATCAATAGAGTAACGTACAGCATCATAAATTTGGTCTATAACAAGATCCTGACGAGTTTTTTCAATGAACCTTATCTTGGCGGTATTAGATTTTGAATCTTGACCAAAAATCGCATCATTTATTACATGGTATGTCTGAATCGCAGAATAACTTCTAACATCTCCTGTGTAATATTGAAACGTTTTACCATCCATTTTGACAACCTTACCATCCAATAATCGTTTTACTGCCCACCCTATATCTCCTACATTCTGATTTGGACCTTCATAAATAGGTTCTGCACTAACACCCGATACTGCTTGTTGTTGTGTTGGTGGTGTAGCTACTTCTGCTTCACTCCCAAATGTATATTCAACTGTCTTTAATGAGTTGGAGTTTTGGTTATCTTCAACAACTGCAGTTACCTTATAAGTATATTTAATATTAGGAACAAATTTACCATATAGGTCAACACAACTATAAACATTATCTTGGTCTTCAGTTACCATCACCTCTTCACAAACATTTAGAGTACCATCTTTATCAAACCTATCAACTCTGTATTTAGTTGTTTTAAGGTCACCAAATTTAAACCAGGATATTGTTATAGAATCAGTTTGAGTGTTATACTTAGCTTCTATGCCAGAGGTTTGATACGGTTGTGAGGTTACTGGTTGTGTCGTTTGCTGAGTAGTTGCTTCTGAAGTTGTATCCTCAAACTGCTTACTGCCTTCACCTTCACCAGTTACCTCCCTCATTGTATTATCAATCACTTTGCAGCCTTCCATCTTGTCGCTTACTTCTAGCACTTTTTCAACATAACCTAAATCTCCATCTGTACAAGTGCCACGTTGTCTATCATACCCGCCAAATCCATTATAGCCTCGCAAAGCCGCTTCTATGCTGCGATATTCAGAATAGCGTTTAGGTGTTCCACCGGGATTTTTATAGGGTGGCTTATTAGATTGAAGTTTTTCACAACAATCTGTTCGGCAACCATTACCATAATTCCTTAATTTTTCCTCAAGCCTTGCAATCCCAATCTTTACATTACAATCGTAATCAAAAACTGTCAGTTGTCTTCCTGTGCCATCAGTTCCACAATGCTGCCTGGCTAATGTATCTAACTCATTTCGCAGCTTTATTTGTCGAGTAGGATCTTTTGGGATATAATACTGAATCTGCATAATTCCAATGCTCGAGCCATCATAACTTTTTAGTATTTTGTTTTCTGGACAACTCTTTTCACCACTTTCTATACAACTACTGGCACTTGTTCTTCCAGCGTCTTTACAGCAGTGCCGCCATTTGCTTTCAACCCATGCTATTGCAGAAATAAGGTTAGCCCCATATACTTTTTGCCCTTGCCATATATCTCCAGGCGGTCTAAAATCTGACGCTATCTTGCATACAGAATCTGGACTACTCTGTATCGCCTCCAACGGAGTCTCATCCACATTGACAGTAACATGATTCTCAAGCAGATAAT
>CAZBGH010000188.1:0-2901 GCA_964491335.1 uncultured Methanosarcinales archaeon
AATATGGAAATCAAAAAAGGCGATTTTATAGAAATAGAGTACACTGGTAAAATTAAGGAAAGCAATATTATCTTTGACACAACTGATGAAGAAACTGCTAAGCAAAACAATATCTACAACGAAAATTACAGATATGGTCCAATAACAATCTGTTTAGGAGAATCCCAAGTCTTAAAAGGTATTGACACACAGCTTGAAGGAAAAAATCTTGGCATATACACATTTGATGTAGCTGCAGAAGAGGCATTTGGCAAAAAAAATGCAAAATTGTTAAAAATGGTTCCTAGTAGTGTTTTTAAGAAACAGAAAATTGTTCCTTACCCAGGTTTACAGGTTAATATGGACGGTATACTAGGTATAGTTAAAACAGTAACCGGTGGCAGAACAATTGTCGATTTTAATCATCCTCTTGCCTCCAGAGATTTGGTTTATGAAATAAAGATAAATAAAATAGTTACAGATGACAAGGAAAAAATCAAGTCATATGTACAGCTTCAGCTTAATCAAAAGGGTATTGATGTAGAGCTAGAGAATGGCAAAACAAAAGTGACCTTATCCCAAAATGTTCCTAAAGAACTTACTGATAATCTCTCAAGCAAGCTAAAAGAACTAACTGGCAAAGATGTAGAATTTATAGAAGATAAGACTAATAGTCAAGATAAGCCTGAACAAACCAGTAATAACCAATAGAAAAATCCAGAGTTAAATAGCAAATAATTTAAATAGATGTTTATTAATTAATGACTATAAAAGACATTTAAGGTGTTCATATTGGCATACGAAGAGGCATCAGAGATTGTAATTAGAAAAGAAAAGCATGATAAACTAAGTCAGAATTCTAAGGCAACAAGTATTATTGAAAAAAAGGTCTATCAGCATGATATAGATGCTGAGCTTGAAGAGTTGTTGGCTAAGCAAAGGGCATCAATTAAAGTTATTGGATGCGGGGGAGGCGGAAATAATACTATTAACAGAATATCAGAAATTGGGATTATAGGTGCTGAAACAATTGCAATTAATACAGATGCTCAAGATCTGCTATACACTACAGCAGACAAGAAGATATTGATAGGAAGGGAGCTTACAAAAGGGCTTGGTGCAGGTGCAAATCCTAAAATTGGCGAAGAAGCTGCCAGAGAAACTGAGCATGAGCTTAAAAACTCTTTACAAAATGCAGACATGGTATTCATTACTTGCGGTCTAGGTGGTGGTACTGGCACAGGATCTGCTCCAGTTATTGCAGAGTTATCTAAGAAAATGGGGGCACTAACAGTAGGAGTTGTTACATTGCCTTTTTCCATGGAGGGGCAAAGAAGATATCATAATGCTATAGCGGGCCTTGAAAAACTTGAAGGTTTAGTTGATACTTTAATAGTTATTCCAAATGATAAATTGCTTGAACTGGCTCCGGATTTGCCATTACATACTGCATTTAAGGTTGCAGACGAAATACTAACAAGTGCTGTGAAAGGTATTGCAGAACTTGTGACAAAAGCTGGGCTAGTTAACTTGGATTTTGCTGACATAAGGGCAGTAATGACTGGAGGAGGAGTTGCTTTAATTGGCGTTGGCGAATCTGATACTGACAACAGGGCTATTGAAGCTGTTGAAAAGGCAATTAATAATCCATTGCTAGATGTTGACATTTCAGGGGCCAATGGAGCTTTGATTAATGTTGCAGGGGGTCAAGACATGACTCTTGATGAAGCAAGAAAAGTAGTTGAAACAGTTTCAAATAAGCTTGGTGAGGATGCAAAGATAATATGGGGCGCCCAGATTTACGATGATTTGTCTAATACAATAAGGGCGATGCTTATAGTGACAGGTGTTAAATCTGCGCAGATACTTGGCAAGAAAAATGTTAAGGTATCTGACCAGAAGAAGAGAGAAATTCAGAATGAACTTGGGATAGAATTTTTTGATTAGGGGGACATTTAATTTAAATGGAACAAGCAATAGAAGAAACAAAGCAGTCAGTCTTCTATAAATTTAAACGTTTTGTTATTGAATGCAGAAGGGTATTGACAGTTACCAAAAAGCCAACTAGCTATGAGTACAAGACTATTGTTAAGGTCTCTGGCTTAGGAATAATAATAATAGGCCTTATAGGCTTCTTACTGCAGATAATAAGAGATTTAATGTTTCGAAGATAAAAATGACAGAAGAAAAGGTAGAAAAGGGCAGTGAAAAAATGAGCGATAAAGATGAGTTTGAAGAACTACTGAAAGGAAATTTGGAGCCTAAAGAGGTTGAAGAGTTTGCAAGAGCAGAGAAGACTGAGCAGCATGAGCATAAGAAAGAGATTGAAGAGGTTGCACAAGAAGTTAAACATCAAGAAGAGCTGAGAGATGATTCTTTAGACCATGTGCGAGTAGATGAGGCATCTGGAATAGATGCTCAGGAAGAATATAAGCCTCAAAAAAAAAAGGGAAAGGCAGTAAAATTTGTTGAAGAGCAGGCATTGGAAGGAATTTATGCCTTAAGAACTACTGCTAATAGAGAAGATCAAGTTATGGATTTTGTTGCTAGCAATGCAAAGAAAAAAAAATTAGGTGTATTTTCTCTTATAAGGCCACATGGGATGAGGGGTTATATCTTTATAGAAGCAGCTTCAAGAACAGATGCGGAACAGGCATGTTTTGGAGTCCCATATGCTCGAGGCATTTTAGATAAGATAGTTAATTATTCAGAGATAGAACACATGCTTGAGCAGGTTAAGCGGGAGATTGACATAAGAAAAAATGATATATGCGAGATTATATCAGGGCCTTTTAAAAGAGAAAAAGCAAAAATAACCAGGATTGACAAAGTCAAGGAAGAGGTTGTTGTAGAGCTACTAGAGGCAGCAGTCCCTATTCCAATTACAGTTAAGATGGATGCTGTCAAAGTAATTAGAAGAGA
>CAZBGH010000189.1:0-2878 GCA_964491335.1 uncultured Methanosarcinales archaeon
GATTTTTAGCACAGGACAAAAAAAGGAATTTACTGCAAGCTGCAATAAATGCTACTTATTATAATGGACTGATTGGAGATATACTTCTCAAGAAGAAAAAGGGATTTAATTTTTTAGCAAGTGATATGGTTGAGGAGATTGAAAGAGCAATTCGTAAAGGTTTTTGATGTAATTAAAATAAACCAAAGATTTAATAACTTTAAACATCGGAATTCCACTATTCTCTGAATCATGTAGCTTAAGTTTTAACGAAATATGAGCAAATATCTAAAAGTAGCTATTGAAGCTGCACAGGCCTCAGGAAAAGTCTTAAGTAAGTGTTTTAATACAGGTATAAAGGCAATTCATAAAAAAGGAACGCAGTATGTAACATTAGCAGATTATGAAAGCCAGGATGTTATTAAAAAAATAATTAAGGAATATTATCCAGCACATAATATATTCTCAGAAGAAGCAGAGTATGAAGATAATAAAAGTAATTATACATGGTATATTGATCCCTTAGATGGAACTCATAATTATATTAGAAATTTACCAATTTTCGGTGTATCTATAGCTCTAACACATAAAGACAATGTCGTGGTTGGTGTAACACATTTTCCAATGTTTAAGAAAATATATTACACGGAAAATGGTAAAGGTGCATTTATGAATGGTAAAAGAATTCATGTCTCAAAATTTAAACCTGAGGATAGCTACACTCTATTGCTAGAGCTTAAAAATGAAGCGAGAGACATATCATCAAAGTTCTTAAAAGTAATAAAAGATGAAAAAAATAAGACTAGAGCTTTTGGTTGTTCAAGTTATTCTTTATCTCTTTTAGCTGAAGGTAATGTAGAAGCATTTGTGACTTTTGATACTAATTTATATGATGTAGGAGCAGGTATAATATTAGTTGAAGAAGCAGGTGGCAGAGTTACTGATATTCATGGTAAAAAATGGAAAACTACAACTAAAGACTTTGTATTTTCAAACAGGCTTCTTCACAATAGAATTTTAAGTTCTATTAAAAAGGCCGGACTTTAAAAAAATGGAACTCTATTTTCTTACAGGTAATAAGCATAAATTTAATGAAGCTAAATTTACTTTGGAAAAATTTGGAGTAAAACTTCAACATATTAATATTGATAAGCCAGAAATTCAGTCAGATTCAATTGAAGAAGTCTCTAGATATTCAGCTGAAAAAGTTGCTACGGAGTTAGGAAAACCTGTTATTGTAGAAGACACAGGCATCTTTTTCAAAGCCTATAAGAACTTTCCAGGAGTCCATACAAGATTTATATATGAGAGTATAGGATATGAAGGGATTATGAAGTTATTAAAAGGGAAAGATAGGCATGCATATTTCAAGACAGTAGCAGCTTACTGTGAACCATGGAAAAAGGCTGTTCTTTTTGAGGGCATTAGTAAAGGCAGGATTGCCATGAAACCTTCATGCTTAGACAAAGACGTAATGCCTTATGACAGAATCTTTATCCCTAATGATACAAAAAAATTGTGGTGCCTTGATCTTAGCCATAAGTATAAAACAAGCCACAGAAATATAGCTTTTGAAAAGTTAGGATCATATTTGACAAAAAGGCTATAAATAGAAAACGACAAAAATATTAAAAATCAGCCTAATTTACTATAAAAAATGAAGCAAGATTGCGTATTCTGCAAAATAGTAGCAGGAGAAATACCTTCAAGTAAGGTTTATGAGGATAAAAAGAGTCTGGCATTTCTTGATATAAGTCCTATCAATAAGGGACATACCTTACTAATACCTAAAGAGCACTACGAAGATATGTTTAGCCTTCCAGATGATAAGCTAAAAGAATTGAGTGCTGTATTGAAAAAGGTTAGTAAAGCAGTAATTAAAGGTGTCAAGGCAGATGGTCTTAACATAGGAATGAATAATAAATCAGCAGCTGGCCAAATTGTTTTTCATGCACACTTTCATCTCATACCAAGGTATAAAAATGATGGCCTAAAATCATGGCCACAAGACAAGTATGAAAATACCGATGAGATGAATAAATATAAAGAGATGGTAGCTAAAAGTTTCTAGTTATTTAAACATCGAAATTCCACTATTCTATGGCTAGTGGTTTTTGGCAATCATGCTTCTAATTTGCAGTAATCCTTACTAAGGTTAGTTATACTTATTAACCCCTTCTCTAGAACATATCTTAAACATAATACATGTAGAGCAGATTGGTATAGGTGCCTTGCATATAGCCCTTCCATGTTCAATAATAAGATATGTAAATTTAAACCATTTCTCCTTAGGAAGAATCTCCATTAAATCCTTTTCAATCTTATCAGGATCTGTATTTTTGGTTAATCCCAGCCTGAAGTTAACCCTCTTCATATGTGTATCAATTGCAATACCTTCAACTATTCCATAAGCATTTCCTAGCACTATATTTGCAGTCTTCCTTGCAACACCAGGAAGCTGTATTAAATCTTGCATTTTATTTGGTACTTTTTCATTATATTTCGTTAAAATTATTTTGCAAGAATTTTGAATACTTTTTGCCTTTGCTTTGTAGAAACCAGTTGATCTAATCATCTGCTCTAGCTCGCTAATGTTAGCATTAGCATAATTCTTTGCATTCTTATATTTCTTAAACAAAGCAGGAGTTACTATATTTACCCTTTTATCAGTACATTGGGCAGAAAGAATAGTAGCAACCAACATTTCAAGGGGATTTGAGAAATTAAGTGATACCTTAGCATTAGGATACTCCTTATTTAGCAGATTATAGATTTGCAAAGCTTTTTGTTTTAAATCCATCATAAAGGGAATAAGAAAATAAGTATATTAATGTTATTTTCTCCAGGCTAGTATGAAACCCTTCCCAGCATCAATACCGCAGCTCGTCTATAAAACTGT
>CAZBGH010000190.1:0-2758 GCA_964491335.1 uncultured Methanosarcinales archaeon
TGCAGGTTTCTTTTTGGAACTAGCAACAACCCTTATTCCTAAGTTTGCTTTTATCTCTTCTATCCGCCTTTCTCTTGAACCTTCCATCCCATTTCCGGTGTAGTTTGAGAGAATAACTAGTTTATCACTACCATAAATCTTTTTCGATTTTTCAAAGCTTTTTATAATGGAGTGGTGTACACTGTTACCTTCATATACTGTTAACGTGTTGTCTGCATCAAAAATAACACCTTCAATCCCCTTATCTTTCTTCAGATCTTCCCAATTGATTTCATTAATATCTCTAACATATCTATCAGGAAGCATCAAGTCATGGTTAAATAAAGAAAGTGAATTTCTTAAGAAGTCAATGTTGAACCATTGTGCCATATATTAAAGCCTCCATAGACAGAGAAGTTCTTGATCAATTCTATCACCTTAATATAAGTAAAAATAGACTAAAACTTTTTAAATGGAGCAGCTAAATCTATTAGATCTACATGACCTAAGAACATTGCTCTACAGCAATATCTTTCCAAGCCTAGTTCGTCAAGTATCTTTTTCCTGTCTTCTCCTTTGTTTACTCTTTCTACATAAGACTCCCACAAATGAGCGATTGGGCGCCCACATGACCAACAACGTATCGGTATAATCATAAATAATTACCTCTGTAACTAATGGAAGTCACATCTCTATCAGTAATGTAATCAGCAATATATATTCTATGTAGATAGTTAACCATTCTTATCAGTCCTAAGTATTCTAAGAACTTTAACTGAGAGTAAACCTTAACTCTTTTTAAAGGTTTTGTTGCTGATAAGACTTATTTTCTTTTAGTGCTAATTCTCATTTTATCAAAAAGTCTTGTTGCCGTGTTTCTAGAATTTGATTATGTTTTGTATTGTATGAAAATCAAAATAACTTTACAAACATTTATGTAGAACTTATCCCTAGGTTTAAACAGAGGAGTCCAAGTAACCCCTCTAATAGAGAAAAAAGAAGATGCTTAGTTCCAACTTACAGATTCCTAGTTTCTTTGTAGAGGCCAGTCCACCATGTATCCATTGTGATAATTATATCCCTAAATCCAACTTCAAGAAGTTTATGATCTTCAGTGCTAGTAATATATTTTGCAGTTGTTTCTCTTAGCCCTTGTTCATGTCCTGGTTCCCATGTCTCCAGATGCCTGCGGAAAAACTCTTTAAGTAGACCACCTTGCATTGGCTGACCAGTCACTCTTGTAAAAAGCTCATTTACTAAATTTTGCACTATGACTAGTTCTGGGACAGCTGAGCTTTCTAAGGCATAGGCTCCTCCTATTGCATATGCTGCCCTTTGATCTTCTGTAATCTTTCTTGTTCTGTCAATAAAGGCTCGTGTTGCTTCTGATGGCTTTAATGTTCTTAAGTAGGTTTCTAATGTTGGATCTGCTGGATATACCCCTTCAGCTAGCCCTCTTATTAGCATATCATAATGAGACACCCCATTAGTTTCTGTTCCAAGCTCCTCACCAATGTTTCTAGTCAGTTCATTAGCTACTTCACTAAAACCAGCATTTCTTGAAATGTCTCTCACTGAAGTTAGAAAAGATACAATATTCCTTGGGAATATAGTGTACTGACTAAGAACGTATTGTAGTTGATCAGCTGAAAGCTCTGAAATAGCCAAAGCTACAGGATTCTTTTCTGGATGGACTGAATGATACTCATTCATCATTGCCTGTTTCAAACGTTCTGTTAATTTTTGATGCGACTTCATTTTCCCCACCTTCCATATTATTTAATAACTTATTAGTAGTAATTTAATAAAAATATTTGTCGTACCATTAATATACGAAAATTTTAAATACCTACAAAATCTAAAATGGTTTATGAATGTGGAAGCATTAAGAAAGATTGGCTTAACTGAAAATGAAATAAAGGTATACCTTGATCTGCTTAAATCTGGAACGAGCACAGCTTATGAGATTGGTAAAAGAACAGGTATTTACAGAGTTCATGTTTACGACAAATTAGAACAACTGATGGATAAAGGCTTAGTCACCTATATATACAGAGGATCTAAAAAATACTTTCAAGCCACACCTCCCTTAAAAATAAACCAGTATTTAGAAGACAAGAAAAAAGAGCTAGAGCTAGAAGAGGAGGCTATAAATTCCATACTTCCTGAGCTAGAAGCAATGGCAAACATGCCTAAGGAAGATACTTTTGTTGAAGTTTTTAAAGGACCTGAAGGGCTGAAATATTTTCTAAAAGATATAATTAAAACTGGGCAAGAAGTTTTGATTACTGGAGTTGATGATCAAAAATACCAGGAAACACTACCAATTTTCATGAAACAATATTTTCGTGATCTAAGGAAAAACAGAATCAAAGAAAGAGTGATAACCATGAGGCGTAAAAGTATTTTTATGTTTGATAAAGAATTAGCCCCAACAACAAATTATAAATTTTTAGAGGCAAGACAGTTTAATCCAGCTAATACATATGTCTACGGAGACAAAGTTGTTATTGTTACTTGGGGATCTCCAGTCACTGCAGTAATGATTAAGAATAATGGAATTGCAGAAACATATAGGAATCACTTTGAGCATTTATGGAAAATTGCTGTAAAAAGAGCGTGATTAATCGGTCCCTTATCTGTAGCTTTTTTGTGTTTTCGCCCGAGCCTTTCCGTGCCTGTTTGGTTTTTTAGTTTCCTTCCTTCTTATATCTGCAACAAGCAGATGTCTATCATATTCGAGGAATACTTTTTCTAATTTCTTATCATGCTGCGCTAA
>CAZBGH010000191.1:0-2755 GCA_964491335.1 uncultured Methanosarcinales archaeon
AGAATCCTTTGAGCTATATTCTGTATAATCTCAATCCTTTTCATAACCTCTTCCATAAAGCACCCCCTAAATATGCTAGTTAAACTTACTTCATGCCTAGCGAAGATTATTAGCTATTTAAAGGTTATCCTTTATTTTTTATTATATTATACCGAAACTATTTCCTAAGGATAGCACACCTTTATTTTATTTAATTAGATTAGGATCACTATTTTATTTATTAATCTTAGCCAATACTAATTTATGCAATCTCTTGATGAATTCATATCTGTCTTCTATTTTTAATATGTCAATGAATCCTTGGGAAATCAGGTTGAAGGCAAACGGGCTTGGCACTGATGTATGAATCTCTTTGACCTTTATTTCTCCTTTTTCTATTTGGTTGATAATAGACTTTGCATTTTCTATATCCATTAAGTCTTCAAGGACTTCTCTTCTTGCTTCTTTTAGAACTGGAAAATCATTTGAAATCCTTTTTACTGCACTTAATAAGATTTGCGAGCTAACCTGCTGCCTGCCAACTCTTTTATAATGGCCCATATAGTTTCTTAAAATCATTAAAGCTCTAGCAGCGCAATGCCTAAACCTTCTCTTTAACACCTCAGTTCTTTCAATTGCAAACTCTGCAATCTTTCTTAGCTCTTTTGATTTGAGAAGACTAAATGCTCTTACAGCCTGCACCTCTTTAGGTGATGCCATGTAAAAGCCATTGTCATTTATTCCTATTTCCACATCCCTGTGCTGAATTCTTGAGATGGCAAAGGCAGTACACCTAGACAAGACATCATTTACCCTTCTGCCAAATAAAGTATGAAAAATATGGTAAGTCTGTTTGCCATCATTATAAGTTTCTATAACTATTCTTTTATCTGATGGGACTTCTGAGAAATGAAATTGCTCGTAAAAATATTCGTAGATAGAGTTTGCAGCATATTCATCAACATACAAATATTCATGGATAAACTTTAGAATCTCATCCTTAGATTTATCTTTTGTAAGCATATCATTAATATTTCTTCTTAATCTTCCTATTTCTATGCCTAAATCAAAGGATAATGGTAACATTTCAGAAAACCAGCTTGGAACTGTTGGCGGCCTATTGGCAGAAGCACTTACCTGAGCGGTCATACCTCTAGCAAACCTAAATTCATAAGTTGAGCCGCCAAGCACAAAAACATCTCCAGGCCTTAATCTTTCTAGGAATGCCTCATCTATCTTTCCAATAGGCTGTTCTCCAATTTTAACAGTTACGAAGGTTTCATCAGGGATTGTGCCTACATTAGTCATAAAAATAACCCTTCCAAGCTTTCCTCTCCTGCCTATTATTCCAGTCTCTTCATCGTACCAAATCTTTGCATAAATATTCCTATCTTCTAGAGTTACGTACCATCCTCTAAGATAATCAATTACTTCCATGAATTCTTTTCTATCCAAGTCTTTGTAGCAATAGCTTTGCTTTATTAGAGAGAATAAATCGTTTATGTGTATCTTATCTGAAATCGCAATTGAGAATATTTGCTGGGCAATAACATCAAGGCAGTTTGTAGGAATATGGATATTGTCTATTTTCTTTTCCAGTGCAGACTTTAGAAGGACTGCACATTCAACTAAATCGTCTCTGTCAAGCACTATAATTCTTCCTTTTGCTGTTTCATGTAGCCTATGGCCACTTCTACCAATTCTCTGCAAACATCGTGCAACACTTTTTGGGCTGCCTAGGAGAATGACTAAGTCTATGTATCCTATATCAATGCCTAACTCAAGGGATGTTGAGGATACTACAACTTTTAATTTACCTTCTCTTAAGCTGTTTTCAATATTATGCCTATGCTCTTTTGAAAGTGAGCCATGATGAGCGCCAATTACTCCTTCATAGACTTTAGGAAACTTATCTTTTAGATGGTGTACAACCCTCTCAGTTGCTGATCTAGTGTTAGTAAAAACTAATGTTGTTTTATGCTGTCTTATCAAATCGTCTATCAATTCATACATTTTATGATGCATCTCACTATGATGGATGTCTATTAAGTTTGAAACTGGGCTTAGGACTTTTAGGTCTAGTTTTTTTATAAACTGTACATCAACAATTTTACATTGCCTGTATTGATCATGCTCGAGGCCTACAAGGAATTTTGCAATTTCTTCTAAAGGTGAAATAGTTGCAGATAAGCCTATTCTAGTCATGCTGGGAGATAGTTTCTGAAGCCTCTCCAATGATATAGAGAGATGCACGCCTCTTTTATTTTCTGCCAAGGCATGAACCTCGTCTATTATGCACCATTCAACTGATTTCAGATGATCTGAAAATTTCTTGGATGTAAGGAGGATTGCCAATGATTCAGGAGTTGTAATCAGGATATGCGGAGGATTTTTAAGCATCTTTGATTTCTCAGCTTGTGTGGTGTCACCTGTTCTAACACCAACTCTTATACCCAGCTTCTTTCCATAGATATCTGCTATTTCTTTTAAAGGTGTTATAAGATTAACTTGGATATCATAATTGAGTGCCTTCAAAGGAGAAATATATAAACAATAGACTTTGTCTTGTAATATACCTTTTTGGCTGGAATCAACTAGCTCATTTAGTATTGATAAGAATCCAGTTAAAGTCTTAGTTGCTCCTGTTGGAGCGCTGATAAGAATATTATTTCTTGAATGTATTTCCATAACACCAAAAAGTTGGGGTAATGAGAAAGACTTGAACTTAGAAAAGAACCAGTTCTTGATTAGAGGATTAAGTATAACTAATAGGTCT
>CAZBGH010000192.1:0-2751 GCA_964491335.1 uncultured Methanosarcinales archaeon
ATACCACCCTGGGCAAGCAATTTCGAGAGCTCCAGGATGATTATCACCGTATCATCATTGAAGAAATCAATGCCCTTGCTCTGGAAAAGCAACCAAGAGGACTCATTGTTGGTGGTTATGCTCCTGGTTCAATGTATCCTCAACTCACCAATGAGTCTAAGGAAATAATACAGAATTTTTTTCTTACTGATAAAAATTGAGCTTGCAGTAGAGTCCGCTCTAAATACTCAATCTCAGTAGACCAGCCAATTCGTCTAAAATCGTCCCATCGCTCGGGCAAGTTGGTTCTTAATATACAAAAACCCACAAATCCAGCCCGATTTCGTTTCTAGAAAATGCGCTCGAAGCGTGCTAGCATTGGGGAGCGAAATGATCCACAAGAGTCTTAGTATAACTAACTCTTATTTTCTAAACTACCTTAAACTACCTAAGATCTACCTAAGAACTTCTCTTAAACTACCTAAGATCTACCTAAAATTAGTTATTAGCTAGCTTCCAGAATCCCTTAGAAGAGCGTGGAATACCTTCAAAATAGATTTTACCTGAGTGTTTAAGTTCTTCTAATAAATTTGATATTTCTTTAGAAGATAGATCGAATTTAAACATCTCAGCAAAATCAGCTTTTGTGGCAGATCTAAAGTTGCTTAAATGTTGCAATATTAATTCTTTATTCTTACTTCTAGATAGTCCTTTTGTCTTAGTATATCTAACTTTTTGATTCATATCTGTATAGTATTGTTTTGAAAGCATATATTTTGAAAATCCGACCTTTTCTATTAAACCAAGTTCAAGTAACTCTCCTGTTATATTGGTTGACGATATATGTTCATTATTTTTAATTTTATGCAGTAGCAATAACTCTTCTTCATTTAAAAGTTTATTTTTACTATCTGCAACTTTTAAAACATATTTTGCGAATTCAATATCTTGAATACTGCCATCTAATTCAAGAATAACTCTTTTATCTGTAGAATTTTTGTAGCTTGGGGGATTCTTACCTAATGATAATTGATTTTTATACATTAGATTTACTCCATTCCCGAATTGCTCTACAAGTTCGCATTTAAATAAAATGTCTGCAAGTAGTTTATTTCGAGGTTTTGATTCATCAATAATATTTTGTATCGTTATTCCTTCCGGAAACCCACCTGGACTTTTTATTACTATTCTCGTTGAATATTGCATTACGAAACTACTTTCGGAGAGAAGATAATCTCTATGAATAACTGCATTATTTAATGCCTCCCTTATAGACTGTTCATCAAATGCTCTTCTTTCTACAACCCTCATGCCTAATGGTACGCTTACTAATAGATTGCGTGCCTGAATCTTCTCCCAAATTTTATTGTAGTAAAGAAGATATCCACCTTTGAAAATAACTGTATCTTGATTTCTTATTTCAGCTTCACTAATCTTATATCCGAACCTTATCTCTGCATAAGGCAGAGCTTTACTTAAAGTGTTTTCAGTAGCTAGTAAGATTAAAGCGGCAATTGTTAATTTTCCTCCCTGCATTAATAATAAATCTTTAAGAAGTTGTTCGTCGGAAAGAGATTCGATATTAACTTCATATCTCTCCGATTCAATTAGCAACTTTCTTAACTCCAAAATGGCTTCTTGAGATAAATCAGATATCTTGAAAACCGATAACAATGTTGCTGAGTAGTCCTTGTTCGTACTTTTATAGAAAATTAATCTATGCTGATATTCCTCTTGTGGCATTGATTTAGTCGATGCTCCTATTCTTATGTAAGGTTTTTTGTGAAAAGTATGATAAGGAGTTTCACTCTTGTCAATGGAGATTTTAAGTATTGATTTTCCACTGATGGACAATTGGTCTATGCTTATGATTTTATGCGGCTCGAGATTGTCAACAAGATATTGAGATATATCTCTAGTAGTCTTTTCAGTTATGACGGGAATCCCCGATACTTCGCCATTGTTCTTTACTCCAAAATATAATTTTCCTCCTCTTTGATTTGCAAAACCACATAAGGTTTCTCCAGCCGATTGTAGCTCAGACATTGATTCTTTAAATTCAATTATCTCCGACTCCTTTTTAAGCAGACTGCCCATTTGTTTACACATTTTACCATAACCAAGATAATTCCTATTGTTTAAAAAGCAGAATTTAAAATCATAACACTGTTATTCTTAGCTATCTCTTGGAAATTAAATCTTCTGGTTCTGAACATATCACTCAAGGGGAGCAACAACCCATAGCAGTCATACCTAATTGAAAAATGGTACTGAAATTAGGTTATGATTTTCGTTGCGAACCGTTGTCTCTGTCTTTCTCTCTAATTTCTTGAAACAGTTTTCTTTCTTCTTCTCTCATAATTTCTGCAAACTCGTTATCGCTCATCTGGTAGGCTATTATATCAAGTTTTTCAAAGGTTTGCCCTTTCTTTAAGAATTTATCTGCTCCTAGGATTTGTTTTAACGCATCATATGGGACTTGGTATACATTGTATACCTTTCTCTTTTTTCCTTTTTTATCAGTAATAATAGTTGGAAAAACGCAGGGTCTGTGGAAGTTTAGATAAATGTTAAAGAAATTCTTGTAATAGTTGTTGATGTCGTCACAGAACTTCTGGTTAATATGTTCCCAACCCATATTCTTTCTAATGATACTACCGTTTTTTGTTTCAATAAGGGCGTTGTCATTTGAGTGGTACGATCTATTTTTTGTCTGTTTAATCAACAATCGTTGCAGCAATTCCGCAACAAGGTAGTTTATTGTTTCATGTC
>CAZBGH010000193.1:0-2735 GCA_964491335.1 uncultured Methanosarcinales archaeon
TTTAGTTCGTTGGGGAGTTCCGTTCGTCGTCGTTTTTGATAGTAATATTTATATAGAATTTATGGTTTATTTAGCTATTCAAGAGGTACTGAGAAATGAAGTTTTTAATCTGGATTGTGGCTTTATTGAGTTTGGTTTTAGTAGGTTGTTCTGCACAAACATTGGTTAAGTATCAGTGTGCAGATGGTTCTTTTGTTGATTCTGCTACTCTATGTTCTTCTAGAACCTGTCCAGAGAGTAATTGCCCAAAATTAGATTGCGCTTCTTGTCCTGTTAAAACTGAAACTAAGGTTGAAACTAAAACTAATACAATTTATGTTTGTTTAGATTTAAGAGAAGTAAAAAATAAAGATGATTGTTTAAATGTAGATTCTGAAGGGTGGTACGAAGTTAAGACATTCACTGCTAATAGTGATAAAATAACTGAATTATTTTATATTCCTAGCGATATGTGGAGGTTTACATGGAGTTGTGAAGCTACAAAAATTGAAGATTATGATGGTAGTATGATTACTTTAAGTTTCTACAAGAAAGGTACTACTCCCCAATATTCAAACGATATCGCAATTGGAACTGCACAAGGTGTTTTATTTGCAAAATGCGTTCAAAATGATACAAGTTATGTTTATGAGGGTAATAATGAATATTTTCTTAAAGTGAGTGCGGCAAATTTTAAAAATCTTGTAGTTAAAATTGAGGCAAAAAAATAATCCTATGCCAAGCAAAAAACACATTTTAGAAGCAAAACTAGAAACGGTCAACAAACAACTAAACCATAATATGTGGACTGGGATAATTGGCATTGTATTAGTTGTTTTTGTGCCATTAGTGAAGTTTGAAAATTTTATGCTAAATTTTAGTTTAGAATCAATAATTGGTTTTATATTTTTTATTAGCTCGGTGATTAGAGGTTTTAGTTTAAAAACTAAAAAAGAAGACATTGAAGCAGAACTATCAGTTTATTCTAAAGAAGGAAAAAAAGTCAAAAAAAGGAAGGTTGGGACAGTTAAAAATGATAGAATCTAAAAAATTTAAACAAATTGAGTCGGGATTTTCTAAATTCTGTAATGATATTAAGCAGAAAAATAAGTACCAACAAGAAATATTCTATCTCTTTGAGCAAGCACTTGAAAATATCAAAGGAGGGCATTTTGAGATTGCAATGCTTATTCTTTGTGTTATAACTGAGTCAATATCATCCAAAAGAAGTTACGATAAATATAAAACTTTTGATAAGTGGCTTTGTGAAGATAAAGGAAAATTGGATGAGTTTATGAAAGAGCTTAAAGCCAGTTCTTTACCAAAAGACGTAATCTCGAAATGGCATGAAGAGTATAGGGAATCCTACGGTCCTAGAAAACTTTTTGTGAATCTTATTGTAAATACTTATAAAAATCTCAATACTGCCCCTAGTTTTATGAACTGGAAAGTTGAAACGATAGAAGGAGTTAAAACTTCAACTTTAAGAACAGAAGGGTACAGAGATGCAAATGAATTATATATGGAATTTGAAAAATCTATAAAACGCCTTTATGATAAATATAGAAGCCCTTTTGCTCACGAAGGAAAATTTTTAAACTTTAGTGTAAGAATAGACACAAAAACTGGCGGTCACTCTGATCCAGAATCATTATCATTACAAGATATTGCTAAAATTGTATCTGATGTTATTAAAAGTAATATCGCGGAGCTATCCTAATTTAAGTTAGTACGTATTGGACTATTAATAAGATGGAAGAACAAACAAAAGAAAAAGCATTAGTTGTATTTCAGAGCAAGAAAATCCGAAGAACTTGGTTTAAAGATGAATGGCATTATTCTTTGGTTGATATAGTCAAAGCTTTAACAGATAGTGTTAATCCTACTGATTATCTGAAAAAACTGCGTAAAAGAGATGAAGAGCTTGGAAGCTACCTAGGGACAAATTGTCCCCATGTAGAAATGCTGACTGAAACAGGTAAAAACAGACAAGTTCTTGCTGGTAACACAAAAGACGTTTTTAGGCTTATTCAATCAATTCCAAGTAAAAATGCTGAACCTTTTAAAAGATGGCTGGCAGAAGTAGGAAAGGAACGAATTGATGAAATAGAGAATCCTGAACTTGCACAGGAAAGAATGAAAGAAATTTACTCTGCTAAGGGATATCCTAAAGATTGGATTGATAAGCGATTAAGGGGTATCGCTATAAGGCAAAATCTGACTGATGAATGGAAAGAAAGGGGTATTGAAGAAAAAAGAGATTTTGCAATCCTCACAGCAGAGATTTCTAAAGCTACATTCGGAATGACCCCAAGTGAGTACAAAGAATTCAAAAATCTGCCAAAACAATCCAAAGCTAATCTAAGAGATCATATGAATGATTTAGAGCTAATTTTTACAATGCTTGGTGAACGTATGACAACAGAACTTTCACAAGAAGAAAAACCAGAAACTTTTGATAAAAGCAAAGATGTTGCCAAAAGAGGCGGAAAAGTCGCAGGAAATGCTAGGATAGAAGCTGAAAAAGAATTAGGTCGTCCAGTAACATCTCGACAAAACTATCTTTCTATAACAGACAAGAAGAAGAAACTCCCCCATAAAAGTGAGGAATAAGGAACTCCCCCTTGTTCGTCGTTTGAAATTGTCCCATTCTTGAGATTTCACTTTGTGAAATCTCCTATTGTTAACTGCCCTTTCAAGTGGGTAGGACAACCATAGATATCATATTCAAAGACATCTTTACCCATTTGCTCTTG
>CAZBGH010000194.1:0-2720 GCA_964491335.1 uncultured Methanosarcinales archaeon
AGTTCGGCACCAACTTCGTTGGAATTGATGCTAACCTACATTTTGAACGGTGCCTTATTATGTTAAGTTTTAACAAATGGAAAAAATAGATAACTCTAATTATATAAAAATTTTACTATAGGCTATGAAGGATATTTTGTCTTACCAGTATTAACAATAAGCATCTTTTTATTCTTTGGTAGTTTATTTTTCATTTGCAGCATTAGACCTAAGCCTGCAATTCCAGAAGGTTCGCATTGTATTCTTTGAGTTTGAGCAATATTCATAGCTTTATCCAGATAACTTTCTTGTACCAAGTAAACATTAGACTTTAGTCCACAGAATCCAGCAGATTTGTATAATTCTATCCATTGCTCATCATAATGTACAAATGGTAAATGTGGAGAATAAAGTTTATCAGCCTTTGTTCTGGGGTTATTTGAGGTTGCTCCTAGGAAATTACACTTCCTTAATACATTCACCTTTCCTTTGAATCTGGGATCATGAAATTTAGCTGACACTTCTCTTTTATTAATATTAAGTACATTTTCATATAAATTCCCAGAGCCAAAAGGAATAAAACAATAATCGGGAGAGTTATTTATTATTTCATAGCTCATCCAATCATAGAATCTTGTTGTTGGATCTAAAGCCTCGTTTGATGTTATATCAAAACCATTTGGATTATGAGTTAATGTTAAGATCTCTCTCCAATGTAAGGGTTTTCTGGTTAAATCGGTATCATAAATCTCACAGCCTAATTTTTTCATTGATTTCAATCCCTCTGGATCAATAAAATTATTATCAATTAGTACTTTTAGATTTGGCAAATGATACTTTTTTAATTGTGCTTGAATCGCAATAGCCGCAGAACCAGAAGAGATTATTGACATTTGAGGTAAAGGTCCCTTAATCTGTTCGCTCTTTTTAGCCAATAAAAAATCACGGTAAGTAACAACTATTTCCCAGGCCATTCTATCCTTATGTGTACCAGTTGGATTTACACTCTCATCTTTAAGCCATACATTAGAAAACCCTGGAACTTTTATTTTATAAGTTGGTGTTGCAGGGAATTTAGGATTGTCAGGTGGAAACTCAGGTTTATTTGGATTATTTTCAGAGGGTACAATGATAGATTTTAATACCTTTTCTTCTACTCTTGAAAGTGCCATTTGTACTAGCTAATCCTCTTTTTAATTCTCTTAAGCCTGAATATATTTTCCCTTTCCATTTCTTCAAGTCTTAGTGATATGAAAATTTTTGTCTTTTCTAGTTTTGGTATAATTTCATATTCCAAGGCATTAACCCTTCTCTTTGTCTTTTCAATCTCTTTTAGTAGCTTCTTCATTGAAGTTTCAATCTCAGCAACCCTAATTACATACTCAATAACCTTCTCAAAAGCCTCAGCAGCCTCATCTACCCTTGCGCTAACCCCAATAAATCCATAGCCCCTTTCAAAACTGGTTTTCTTAAGCTGTTGAGCCTGTATTTTTGGAACTGTTACACCCATTATATTTTTTGTTTCTATTTTTATTTCTGGAGGTTCAGCAATGCTTAATGCAAGAGACTTAATTGGGATATCACCTTCAGTAGCTCTGGTAATATTTACTTTAAATAAAGCTCCTTTATAAATCTCAGTTAGCTCTCTTCTAATAGTTTTTGCTGTCTTTAATATGTCAAAGAACTCTAAAATTAAGCCGTCTCTCTTTTTCTTTAAGAGGTTATAGCCGCTTTTAGCTAGTTTAATCTGCTTTTTTAGCTTTAATAATTCACTTCTGGTAGGTTTGATGTCTTGGGGCATTTTATGTTTTTATTTTAGTTCTGATATTAATGCATATAAAGGTTTTGTAGAAATTAAATACTTAAACCTTCCTTTTTATAACTTTAAACTACAACTCACAAAATGTATATCAAACTTTGAATTGTAATACAAAGTTTTATATATAAGCTATCTTTATTATGATATATAGAAGAAATACTTAAAAGTTGTAATACATGGTTGTTATATAACAAAGTAACTGAAAATAAGAAGTTGATAATAAGAGAAGAAATATTAAGCCATATTCTTAAATTAATTAAGCCAAAAGAGGTAGTAATTTTAACAGGGGTCAGGAGGTCAGGAAAATCAACGCTAATCTATCAGGTTATTGATAATATATTAGGCAAAGTTAATCCAAAGAATATTCTTTACTTTAATTTTGATGAGCCTTTAAAAGAAAGGAATATTGATACAATTGAGCTGATTTTTCGCACATTTCTTGAACTGAATAATCCAAAAGGGAGAAAATATGTGTTCTTTGATGAAATTCAAAATATAAGCGAGTGGGAGAAATGGATAAAAAAATATTATGACTTATATGGAGAAGAAATAAAGTTTATAGTTACTGGCTCAAATAGCTCTATGCTGTCAGACAATCTATCAAAATTATTAACAGGAAGAATGCTTACTAAAAATATTTTTCCTCTGGCATTTAATGAATTTCTGAAGTTTAATGGCATATTGATAAAAGACTTCACATTACAAAAAGAAGAAATAAAGCATTATTTTTTAAGTTATTTGACAAAGGGTGGATTTCCAGAAGTTGTTTTGGAAAAAGATGCTGAAATAAATGCTCAAAGGCTAAAGGGGTATTTTGATGGCATATTATTAAGGGATGTAGTCTTGCCACAAAGGATAAGGGAAACCGCAAAACTTACAGAGCTGGCTAATTATACAATGACAAATATATCTGCCATATTTA
>CAZBGH010000195.1:0-2667 GCA_964491335.1 uncultured Methanosarcinales archaeon
GTAAATTACATCAAAATAAATGGAGTGGACACATCAGATTTTAACATGAAATCTAAGAGTAAAAATATGAATGCGAAATAAATACATGGCAATAAGATGAAAAAATACGATTTAATTACCATGGGCGGAGGTGCTGCAGCTTTTGCAGCTGCTAATAGAGCAAATCAATTAAAAAAGAGGACTTTAATGATTAATGATTCCAGCAAATTACCTTTAGGCGGAACATGCGTTAATGTTGGCTGTATTCCATCTAAGATAATGCTTCACCAAGGACAAGAGTATTATTATTCCACTCATAGCAAATTTAAAGGAATTAATGTAAAAGGAAATGCTGATTTTGTTGAAGTCTTAAAAGAGACAAGAAATATGATAGAGGGCTTTAGAGCAAAAAATTATATAAATGTAATTGAAAAACAAAAATATGTTGAATTCAAGGAAGGAAAAGCCAGTTTTGTAGATGAGCACACAGTTTCTGTAGGCAATGAAATATATACAGCAGATTACATTTTAATTGCAGCAGGCGCATCCACTTTTGTTCCTCCTATAAAGGGAATAGAAAATATTGATTACTTAACAAATGTAAGTGTGTTTAATTTAGAAAAACAGCCAAAATCAATCATTATTTTTGGTGCAGGCCCTGAGGGTATGGAATTTTCTCAGATATTCCATCATTTTGGAACAAAGGTTATTGTTTTACAGCGTTCAGATAGAATTCTAACAAAACATGATCCATTAATAGCAGAAGAATTAAGAAAATACTTAGAAGAAGAAGGCATTACAATATACACTGGTGTAAAAGCAAAAGAAATTAAAAAAACAGAAGAAGGCATAGAAATTGAAGTAGACATTAAGGATAAAGGTTTAAAGAAAATATCTGCTGAGAAATTATTTTTAGGCGCTGGACTAAGCCCTCATACAAAAGAGATTAGGACTGATAAAGCTGGAGTTGAACTTAATGAAAAAGGATTTGTTAAAGTTAATGAATATATGCAGACTTCTAAAAAGCATATTTATGCAGCTGGTGATGTTACAGGAATAATGCCTCTTGAAACTGTTGCAGCTAAGCAAGGAAATATAGCAGCTATGAATATGTTTGAAAATGCAAACAAAACAATAAACTATAATGAAGTGCCTCATGCTGTATTTACTTCTCCAGAGGTTGCTGCTGTCGGTATTACAGAACAGGAGTACATGAAAAAATATAACACGTGTATGTGCTCAACTATCAGACTGGATCATGTTGAAAAAGCTCTCGCTATTAAAAATGCCAGAGGACTAATTAGGATGGTTATAGATCATAAGACAAAACAAGTCTTAGGAGTACAAATTGTAGGACCAATGGCTGCAGATATTATCACAATAGCAACCTACGCTATAAAAAACAAGATGACAATAGATGATATTAGAGATACAGTTCATGTTTTTCCCACATTAAGCGAGATGATTAAGAAGGTTGCACAAGGTTTTACTCAGAATTTGAATGAAATGGCTTGCTGTGTTGAGTAATAAGAATCGAGATGCTCTGCATTAAAAAAGAAAGGTTTAAATAGGATAACCATTACAACAATTGTAAAGGTTCATAGCCCAATAGTTTAATTTTACAATATTGTAGAGGGGATGTAATGAAAGCTAGATTTATCATAATATCATTTTTGATATTTACTCTATTCCTGCTAGGATGCAATAAAGCCCAAACCAGTCAGGCTGTTTCTCAAGATCCTTTTGAAAAGGTATATAACCTAGATCCACAAAGGAAATTTATTGGTACTCAAATTAAAGATGTTCACTTTAGTGATATCATTAAAGGAAAAACTATCCACTTTGACCAACTATCAGATAAAATAGTTATTATAGAATCCTTTTCAGTTGGTTGTCCAGCCTGTGCAGAAGGTATCAAACAATACAATCAAATATATGACAAATATGGTTCCAGAATACAGATTATATATGTTAATATAGATCCATCTGATACAGAACAAGATATACAAAATATAAAACAAAAATATAATGGTAGAGATTGGATATGGGTTAAATACTCTCCTGCATTACAGGATTTTTTATCCAGTTTTAAGATTAACGGAAATGAGATTACTTATATTATAAAAGATAATACCGTTGAATATGCTGATTCCTATGCTGTTCCCTTATCAAGAATTGAGAATACCTTAGAAAGATTATTAGCATGAAATATTTTATAATTTTTAGACCATTGGGAAATAAGAAAGCATTAAAAGTAGGTATTATTGCAGCTGTAGTAATAAGTTTAGTTTATTTGACAGTTTCTGTGTTAATAACCATGTATTCTGTTGGATTTACCAGTATGTCGCTACCTAACTTATTTATCTTTTCTTTATTTAAAGCCTTCTCATTACTTGTATTGTCTGATTGGATTTTCCTATTACTATTTCCATTTGCAGGTGGTCTACTCTTTGCTAACTATGAGTATTGGAGATGCAAAAGCTCTAAAACTGCTAATGTGGGCCTTATGGGTGGTTTAATTGCTGCAACATGCCCTGCCTGCATACTGCCAGTCTTGGGATTAACTTCTCTTACTACTACAGTATTACGGATTAGTTGGGTAGTAAAGATTAGCGCACTAGCTTTATTATTTGTTTCTATATATTTTGTAGCATACAGAAGAAATAAATGTGATATTGAATAAAATGG
>CAZBGH010000196.1:0-2666 GCA_964491335.1 uncultured Methanosarcinales archaeon
TTAAAGAGTTGATTGTCTCTTCTTTTTTCATTAATTCCTGATTTGTCTTATAAACTTCACTTTCAGGGTTTGATAATAATTTATTTTCTGTTAAACCTATTAGATATAATTCATAATCGCAAGTGCCATAAGAAGGAGACATAATATCTAAAGTATATTGGCCGCTAGAAATATTTTCTATAAGCTCTGCTTCTGACCGCCCTAAAAATCTGCTAAATAAATCTCCATAATTCTTGCTATGTATCTTTTTGCCTGACGGATTATAAACTCTTAGCCAACACATTGATGGTTCATTAGACCTAACAAAATAAGAAATACCAACAATACCATCTACAATATTAACATTATAAGTTTCTGTCTCTCCTTCTGCTAATATTTTTGAAACTTTAACCTCATTAGAACCTAACTCAAAGGAACTTCTTGCGATGGATGAAGGAACTAAAGCAAGAAAAATCACAAAAGATAAAATGAACAAATTTAATTGTCCTTTAGCCATTCCTTCAATCCCCTATCACAAATAATATTTAATTCTTAATAAATTTTATCATTTATAAATCTTGCTATAATAAAGCTATATTTAAGCTAAATTACAATTTAAACTTGATATGCTATGTTCTTGCTATGGAAGAGCTAATTAGCTTTGTTATGTCAGGCAAAGTAAGAGTAAAAATACTCCAGATCCTTCTAAAAGGTAGGAAAACACCTACATTAATCGCTAAAGAAATTGGTACTCATCAATCAACTACAAGCAGAGCCTTGCTCAGCCTTGAGAAAAAAGGTCTTGTAAAGTGTCTTACTCCGAAAGCAAAGCTTTCTAGAATTTATTCAATAACAAGTGAGGGTCAAAAGTTAATCAATGATATTAATCAAATAATAAAAGATTGAAAATAAAAAATCTACCATACTTCTTATCATATGTTTAGCCCCGATTTCTATTTATTCTTGACTACAGCAGTAAACTTGTAGATCATCCTAGCTATTTCATCAACTTCTTTGCAAATAGGCTCAAAGTCCTTTACTGAGATGTATTTTAATTCCTTACTTAATATTATAAGACTTTCAACCTCCTTTAAGCTGGCGTAAGCTTGATTAAGAAAACGCACAAAATCTGTTGGAGTGTGCTTTGAGGCTCCTTCTGCTATATTTGCAGATATTGAAGTGGAAGCCCTTCTCAGCTGAGAGGTTAAGTTATAATTTTCGTGTTTTGGAAACTTGGCTGTAAGCTTGTAAATTCTAACTGCCAGCTCAAAGCTTCTTTTCCATATCTTTAACTGCTTGTAGTTCTGTACCATTTTATTCACCTAGTGAATCTCTTCTAATTGAGAGATTTCTCATTACTCAGAAATCTCGAGAACCTGCAAAAATGGGCGTTTAGCGAACCTGCGTAAGTGATTTTCGGCTTTTTTGCCGAAAATTACAATTTGGCAGGTTTGCGTGCCCATTTTTGCCTATGAAAAAGAAAGTTTTAAATACAAGATATATCTTATCAATCTTATAAACAAGATTAAAGGTGATAAAAATGGAAGAAATAATTGAAATGGGAAAAATCAGTTCTCGTGGGCAAGTAGCAATACCCTCCGATATTAGAAGCAGGTTAGGATTGCATGAAGGCTCAAAGGTGTTGTTCTTTTTAGAGAACGATACTGTATTGATGAAAAAGGTAAACTTAGAGTCTTTTGCAGATATTACAAAGCCCCTTAAAGAAGCAGCAAAAAAAGCTGGCCTCAAGGAATCTGATGTCCCTGGAATTATACATAGGTTTAGGAAGAAAAAATGAATATTACTGTAGATACAAATATATTAGTCTCTGCTACTTTTTGGTATGGTGCTTCTTTTAAGATAATTACTATGGCTGAGAATAAGGAAATTGACCTTATGCTATCAAAGGATATCATCAAAGAATTCTTTGGAGTTTTGCAGTATGAAGAAATTCAAGAAAAGATTAAAGATAAGAATTTGGAAATGAAAAGAACAGTTGCAAAGATAGTATCAATTTCTTATATTGTTGAGCCAAAGCAAAGAGTTTCCATATGTGAAGATGAGAAAGATAATATGGTTCTGGAGTGTGCAAAAGAAGGAAAATCCAAGTATATCATAACAAAAGATGAGCATTTATTGAAACTAAAGGAGTTTGAGGGGATCAAGATAGTAACTCCTGAAGACTTTCTGAAAACTGACAACTAAGCCTAATTAAACTGCGTTAAGAATCAGGGTTTCTGCAAGAAACACATTAGTAGTCCCAGAGTAGCATGAGGGCATTGTGAGGCAACGAACAAGCCCGAACCGCTTTGCGAACATTATACGCAATTCATGGAATGAATGACTTTTTGATTTGCCGTTTTTTTAGTTCTGAAAACTGTAAACCAGTAGAAGTCCCTATTGGAACGAGTGGATGCCTGTACATCACGCAGATTTTGTAGCAAAACGAGTAATGTTCCTGTAAGGCTGTGCGTTTAAGATAGGCATCTTAAGCGAAAGGCAAACGTGAAGAAAAAACGGGCAACCTTAACTGAAAACCTAGCTCTTAACCCATAACTCATTACTGAAAACAACGCCCTTTATTGACAGAAACAATAAAGTAAGTAATCAGTTTACAGTAGAGAGTTTTAAGTTAAGGCAAATCAAAAAGGGCGTATAATGGAGAAGCAAGACGAGTTTTTTTGAGG
>CAZBGH010000197.1:0-2657 GCA_964491335.1 uncultured Methanosarcinales archaeon
TAGGAAGCTATGGCTTCCTAAATGTCTCGGAACGTAGTTCCTCAACATGTCCGCTACATGGTATGTTACAGCCATGATATAGGAACTTTGTTCCTAAATCCATCACTGCGTTCAGGATAAAGCGGACCTTGGCACACACAAAGTGACTCGTTTGCAAATGATTATTTCCCTATTGTTATTATAATTATTATTTTTGTGGCTTACTATAGAACATGGATATCATGTGCTAATTTGTAGCTGTGTATCTCTTTTGTGCTAAACCAAAGCTTAATCTCTCTTTCTGCATCCTTTTTATTGCCTGAAGCATGCACAAGGTTCTTGATAGGCATTCCTTTTTTGTCAGTATACTCATAAGAGTGATGACTTAGATCTCCTCTTATAGTTCCAGGCAACGCAGATTTAGGCTCAGTACTGCCTACTAGCTTTCTTACTATTTCAACTGCATGTAATCCTTCTAGTACAATTGCCACTACAGGACCTTCTGTCAGAAAACCTACTAAAGATTTAAAAAATTTCTTGTCTGAGTGAACATTGTAATGAGTCTCTGCAAATCTCTTATCAACCCACACCATCTTCATAGCCACAATTTTTAGCCCTACTTTCTCAAATCTTGAAATGATTTCTCCAACAAGGGACCTTTGTACTCCATCAGGCTTTATTAATAATAATGTTCTTTCAAGCATTCTTTTCTCACCTTTTTATTTGCCACCCTTTTGATAGCTTTTAGTCCACTTAATGTATCTTGGGTTTCTTCCCAATTTAAGCATATTCTTTTCGCACTTGTTTGAACAAAAATACAACACCTTTCCATCTAATTCTACATATAATTTACCTGTTCCTAGTTCTATATCATAACCACAAAAACTGCATTTAGCCATTTTATCTTTCACTCTATCTACGTTTCACTATACCTACTACACACTCTATCTATGCTACTGTTCCTCTTGTGCCACCTTTAGTGATTTGTCTTGCTTCAATCTCAGTTTCTCTTAACATCAAAATATCTCCAATTTGTACTGGACCTTTCACATTTCTTCTAATGATCTTATTCTTATCCCTACCATCTACTATCTTGCACCTGACTTGAATAGCTTCTCCTCTAAGACCGGTTCTACCTATAATTTCTTCAACTCTTGCAGGAGTTGCACTTGTGAATTGTACTGCAGATTTTTGATACTGCTTCTCAGGAAGTTCTCTCTTTCTTTCTCCCTGTTGAACCTGTTTTTGCTCTTCTGCCATTTTACTTGAATTATTTGTGTTATATTTATAATATTTATAATCAAGGCTATTTTATCTTTGTACTTGATGTGTCAAAAATGCTAAACATTTTTAAGATATTAATTTTATTTGCAACGAGGTGTTTCAGTGGTGCTTGTCGGTCCGCCATATATAGCTGGCCAATCAATAATTAGCGGACTACTCGCACACACAAAGTGACTCGTTTGCAAAGTTTTATAGTTAATAAATATAGTAAACCACAAAAATAAATAGGTCTAGTTGTGGCTCCTAATAGTCAACAACAAACAATATATAACCCTAATTACTTTGTTGGTTGACTATAATAGTAACCCTTTTGCTAATTATATTTTTATTTACCTATTAATGTACTAATGGCATACACTTTGTGACTCGCATGCTAATAATTAATATGTAAATAGTTATAACGAAAATAAATTTTGTTGAGTCTTTTGTAAATTATCTTTTAATTACTAGATTTATCTGTTTTACTAACTATCTCTTTAATCATATCTTTTGCTTCACCTTCTATTATTACTGCAATCGAAGCAGTTGGAAGCCCTATGCCAGCAGATGCACCAAGCTCTTCTTTACTTGGAACTTGTACACAAGGTATTTTCTTTTCTTCACAAAGAATAGGTATGTGCATAACTATCTCAGGAGGATTTACATCTTTAGCGACAACTACAAACTTAGCAGTTCCCCTTTCAATAGCTTTAGTTACCTCATTGCTTCCCTTTTTTAATTTTCCTGTAGCTCTAGCTACCTCAACAATTTCATAAACCTTGTCTAACATTTCACTTGAAACATCTAATTGTGCCATAATTTAACCCCCTCCTAAATATTATAGAGGACTACTAGAAGTATTCCTCATTCAAACCCTAAAAAGGATTATCATTAATCACAGTATAACTAAGAAAATATATTAAGTTTATAAAGGTTGCTGTGCTCGGAGCTGTCGCTCTGGCGTCAGAGCAAAAAACCTGTCGCCTATCGTCAGTTCCACATCTCTCTTTTTTCGGGCTTTTTTATTTTCGTTCTCTTATGAAGTTTAATGAAGGCACCAATCAAAAGGATTTTCGGAATAGCGTAAGCGTATGCATTTGAAAGGCAGTAAGAAATTTTGGCTAACATATATTAGATCCTATAAAGCAATATTTTCTATCTGATTTTTGGTATGTGCTTGTAATATACCCTAAACATGCTCTGTAGAAATCCTCTCGCATTCGCTCGGGTAGTGCCAGGCTCGGCTTATATGCATAATGCGAAGGCTGACATGCTAAAACCAAGAAAAGCCAAGCTTTTCTGGTCCAGAAAATCTAAAAGATTTTCTAGGAAATGCAAGCATTTTTGGCACCTTGAAAAACGAAGTTTTTCATGGTTCCCCATAAGGGACCTCCCCCTTGTCAGCTAAAAGTTAT
>CAZBGH010000198.1:0-2624 GCA_964491335.1 uncultured Methanosarcinales archaeon
TATTATACCAAGACAATGGGATAGAGTTGTCGAGCAAGTAAAAAAAGAACTGAGTTGCAAAGATGCTAGTAGTTAGAGAGGGAAAAAAATCATTTTAAGGGTATAGTCAACCAACAAGGTATTTAGTGGCTCGTTTCAATCGAACGAACAAAGTGAGCCAATAAGAACAAACATCATGGGAGACATTTCGATTCGTTTCGTTAGTTAAGGGGAGTTCCCGTAGTTTTATTTCTAACAGAAAAGTTTATAAATAAGTATACCTTACTATAAGAAAATAAGAATATTGGAGGCCAAAATGCCAGCAGAAACTATTAAAATGTCTTCAAGGGGACAAATTGTGATACCACAAGATATAAGGGAGGAATTAAAAGCTAGTGAAGGGACTATTTTTTCTGTTGTTTCCGCTAAAGATACAATTATTTTGAAAAAAATATCAACTCCTTCAAAAGAAGATTTAATCAAGGAAATAGGAGCAATTGCATTAGAGGGCAGAAAAAGGGCAGAAAAGTTAGGCATCAAAGAAGGCGATGTACCTAAACTAGTTCAAAGAGTAAGAAGATCAAAGAAATAAAATGAAAGTTACAGTAGATACAAATTTCCTTATTTCAGCCACTCAATGGGACTATAGCGTTGCACATAAGTTATTGAAGAAATTTATTCTTTCAGATGTCGAAATCTTTACAACGCAGGATATTTTGGATGAAACGATTGAAGTACTTGAAAGAGATTTTGAATACTGCGAAAGCGAAGCTGAGAATATCATTGAAAAAATATTACTTTTTGCAGAGCTTATAGAACCAAAACAAAAAGTAGAAATAATAAAAGATGATCCTGATGATGATAAAGTTATAGAATGTGCTATTGAATCTTCTTCTGATTATATTGTAACTTAGGATAGGCATTTGTTGAAATTGAAAGAATATAACGGAATTAAGATTATTAAGCCTGAGGAAATTTTGAAAGAATTGTTTAAGAACTAAGATAGTTTTATAAAGCATTTAATATTAAGTTATCATAATCAGAAAAATTGATTATTGTAAAAAGTGTGGAAAATTAGTTTCTCAAAGATTTAATAATACTTGGACTGCTAAAATTCCCCAGTTTAAAATAGTACAAGAAGTAAGTGTTTTTCATGCAAGTTGTTGGGATGATTATAAAAAGGCATTAGTATCAAAGAAAACCACGACTTTTGAGACCCATCCCACACCTTTTAGTAAGGCTAGCAGGAAAGAAGAGCATTGGTAAGTAGAATAAGTCTCAAATTATTTAATTCTTAATAAATTCAACTATTTTATTGTAAACATCAGGTGTTTTTGATGGAGAAACCATGATTGTATGTAAAGTGCCATCATAATTTGAATTGGTGTACTTCCAATTTTCTGCTCCTTCTAATTTCACACTTGAACTGCAAATAACATCATCCCATTTTTCATTAATATCATTTAGTCCCATTATTAAAAAGAGTTTTTTATTTCAGCAAAAATTCTGTGTTACATATATCAATAGACCTTCTTTTGAGGTTATAGATACTCCAATTCCTTGTGTCAACCAAAAAGGTTTTAATATATTTTCTCTGTGCCCTTGACTCTTCATCCAGCCACTAACAGTAAAATGTGTCACATCTTCTAGCATATCGCTGCCAGACTGCTGGGCATAAGACAGTGCAATACGATTATATAAATCTAGTACAGACTGTTGATAAAGTTTGCTAGCATCATCAAATTTTATTCGATTATGAGATATATTTTCAGCCCCTCCATAAATGTACCTATCTTCTCTAATTTCACAATTGAATCTAGCTTGTTTGTATCTATCTGAGAGCTGCTGGCCATCTGGTGAGTCATGGTCAAAATAATCTCTTGTTGCCATATCAATACTATGTCTTTTAGCAATTGATGCTAATTTGTCATTCCATCTTAATGGACGAAGTCTTCTCTCTACCCTCTCTTTATTTACTAATTCATGTATCCTTTGTGCTAAGATATCCTCAAGTTCTTGGACACTTTTTTCACTGTGAGCTGTTTGTCCAGCGTATATTGGTGTTGGATTAAATAATCCTTGTTCTAATACCTCGTAAGCTGGTGCTAAAGCATCCCCAACTACTAGAAGTGCCATTAATCCACCTATTCTTGATAACTTTACTACTCTTGAAGTTAGTTCCATATTGTGCTCAGCTCTATAGTGCATGAATCAAGTATATTAATCAAAAGATAAACTATGTGATTAGAGTGTATAGTAAGTATTTAAATCTTTCTTATTAACACTACTATAAAGTAGTTCCATATAAACTTAACCACTAAAAAAACCTTATATCAAATCAAAGAAAAATCTCCATTAATAATAACTGGTTTGACAGCTTCTATTTCAGATTTATAACATCAGAATTCCACCATTGTAAATGAAAGGGGGTTAACAACCAAAGCATTATTCAGTGGAATTCCGAGTGTGCTCAAAAACCACGGTGCAGTATTGCCTTTAGCAACATGTCGGTAAATGCTATGCGTTTCCGATCATGCTCGCAAATCAAAGATTTGCGACATGCTACCAGTCTTTAACTGTGGTTTTTGACATATTCAATTTCTGGAATAGGATTCATTAGGAATATCCTTTTATTCAATACATGA
>CAZBGH010000199.1:0-2622 GCA_964491335.1 uncultured Methanosarcinales archaeon
TTCCAAATGTAGGTTAAGGCATCTCCATCGGCATCACTTGATGTGTGGTTAAACACTAAATTATTGCCAAGAACTATTGCCTGCTTTAAATCTGCAGGTGTGTATGTATCAATTACAGGTAGGTCATTTACAGGAGTTATATTTAATGTCACATTGTTGCTTGAGGCTGTCAAGTTTGACGAATCTATGGCAGCAAAGAGTACATATCCTGTACCATTAAAGTTTGAATTAGGAGTAAAGTTAACAATTCCAGTGTTATTATTTATTGAGATTGTTATGTTGCTTACTTGTGTGAAATTATATTTTAATGAGTCTCCATCTATGTCTGAAAAGTATTGTGTCAAATTCAAAGAAAGGTTGGTTATATCTTCCGGCCATTTCCATTGTGGAATTGCGCCTGTAAAAGTTGGCGCATCATTTACCGGAGTCACATTCAAAGTTACGTTGTTGCTGGTTGCGTTCAAGCCGGAAGTGTCTTTTGCAGTAAACACAACATAATTCATTCCACTCCAATTTGCATTTGGGGTTAGATTTACTGTTCCTGTGCTATTGCCAATGTAAACAATAATATTTATCGTGCCTGTTGAGGTAAAGTTTAGTGTGTCACCATCAATGTCATAGAAATATTTGCTTAGGTTTAATGAGCTATTTGAAATATCTTCAGGCCATGTCATATTTAAGATTTGTTTGCTCGAGTTAAATGTAGGGGCATCGTTAACTGGGTTGATTGTAACTAGAATAGTGTCATTAGCCGTCAATCCTGAAGTGTCATTGACTGTGAATTTGATGTTTTCACTTCCTGACCAATTGGCTAAAGCAGTAAAGTTGGCTTTCTTTGTTGTTTGTCCTATTGTTACTATCACATTGACATTATTTGAAGCTGTCCAAGTTAATGCACTGTCAGAATCTTCTGAATCGCTGACATAATCGCTTAAGTTCAAGGTGTCATTGTAACTATCTTCGTTAAAGGCTATATCAGGGATTGATGTTATTACAGGCGCTGTGTTTGTAGTTACAGAAGCTGTTTTAGTGTCGGAATAAGTTGGATTGGCTGCTGTAAAAGATGGATTGAAAGTACCGCCAGAGCTATACTGGTGTTGTACATAGATAAATATTGATTCATTTGAAGCCAAATTAAACAATTGAGTTGTATTGATTATTGCATTATTGTTTGTATCCAATGACCAGTTTACATTGGTTATGTTGCTTTCAAGATTATTTTTGGCAACTGCTTCAAATATTACGTTAGTGCCTTGAACATTTAAGTCGTCAAAGCTTGTTATTGCTAAATCGCCTATACCGACATTAGAGGTTGCATAAGTTGAAGCTGTTAAACCGGTCGCATTAACTACAATATTATAACTTCCAGTATTACTATAATTATAAGCTACATAAACAAATGCCTGTTCATTTATATTAAGAGAACTTATGTTTGTAGTACTGTTAATGGTGTAATTTTCACCAGTATCAAAAGTCCAATAAATATCTGTAACTGTTGCACTAGCATTATTCTCAATTATAAATTCAAAAATATTTAAAGTGTTATTAGAATAAATTTTTTGTATAGAACTAATTGATAGACCAGCTGGCAACTTTCCCATTGTAAAAACGTTTGAGGAAGTATGATTAGTATTTACACCATCTGTTACTAAAATTTTAAATAAATATTTATTACTATAATCAAAATTATTAGGATTAATTTCATAAGAAGTATTAGTATAATCATAAACAAGTGTTGTATGATTTGAACCGTTATTTGGACTGAGTAGAATCGCATAGTACAACTTATCATTGTCTAAATCCGAGGCATTCCAAGTAATATTAAATGGCATACTAAGTGGTTCTAAAGTATCTATAGAATTAATTGATATGATTGGTGTATTGAGACTAACATTTACTACTTTCTTTACAACCCCTCTTTCACTTATTTCTATTGAGCTTATATTTGTTGCAGATGGTAGTATAAATGCAAATAAACTTTGATTTAATTCTGTGCTATTACCGCCTATTTTGTGTATGAAAAAATCTGTAGAGAAATTTCTCTCAGAGTATATTGTATCACCACCACTTTTAATAATTAAAGAATAATTGCCATCATTTGACATATTAGTGATGGTAGTGTTATCAAAAGAATATATTGGATAAATCATGATGGTTCCATTTTTATAAATTGCGCCAGTAACAAGCATGGACTTATTTGAGATAAAAATATTAGCAGACTTTGATAGGTTTTTGATTAAGTGGACATATGACGCTTTAGAAATCCACCTTTTGTCATCAAATGTAGCATCTCCCATGATATTCTTTGCGGAACTTGTGCTTACGTAACTATCAAGTTTTGTATCTAATGGTGCAGAACATCCTAGAGGCTGGCCTATGCAATCTGAATCCAATTGACCATTTTTATCGTCGTCTCCATTAGGACATATATCTTTATTTTGTTTTGTCCATTCGTCAGAGCTATACTCATCACATAAATCATAGGTATGACCAATTTCGTGGGCAACGACATGCCTTAATTGTGTATTTATAATTGCGCCATCTACCAATCTTCCACAGGTATAACCCCTTATGCTACCCAGCCCATGATTATCAAACCAGTCGATATTTGTAACACCTATA
>CAZBGH010000200.1:0-2597 GCA_964491335.1 uncultured Methanosarcinales archaeon
CTTGGCTCATTAACCTTCACTATATTGATGGCAACTTTGGACTTTTCAATAACGCCTAGAACTAGAAAGGTTTATATACTTTCTAAAATATATACTATTGAATAACTATTATGGGAGGTGGTTTCTATCGCAGATGTTCAGAAAACATATGCAATTGTCCTAGGAGCAGTATTAGTTCTAGTAGGAATATTAGGCTTTGTGATGGATAGTCCATTGTTAGGGTTATTTGGAGTAAATACAGCACAGAACATTCTCCATCTTGTAGGAGGTGCACTTGGGATATATCTTGGTACAAAAGGAGATGGAAAGGGTTATAATATGTGGACAGGTATTATAGCTGCTGTTGTTGCAGTCCTTGGTTTCGTGCCAGGAACCTCTACTTTGCTAGTGAATGTATTTAACATCAACCCTGCAATATCAGTGTTGCATGCTGCAATAGCTGCTGTTTCATTAGGAGTTGCCTATGGAGTAAAAGAATAGATTTTTATTGATTTTATTTTTCTTTCTTTTTTATACTATGATACCTGAGAACTTGTTTGATGCAATAGGAATCATTCTGCTTGCTGTAGGATTCTTTCTAGCGTTTTTACCGCATGTGGCTCATTCGCTTGTGCTAGGTCCTGAATCTGGAAATCATCTCAGTCATGTTATTATTGGAATGCTCCTTGTGGTTATTGGACTTGTGGTTCTTATAGTTTGTAATAGAAAGATGGTAGAAAGAGGTAACAGAGCACAATTTACCAAACACTTTAAAAATAAGTAATAAGTCCCAGTAAAAAGATAAAAGTGGCAGAGCTAGAAAGAAAAATCGCAATAATTGGAGCATCTGGGATGCTTGGACATGCTTTAAGTGGGGTATTTCAACATGCAATTTTACTAGATTTTAAACCAAGTGATTCAAGTATAAGATATGTTGATATAACACAATTAGATAAATTGGAGGAAGCCTTTGCAGACTTTGGATCTAATGATTGGGTTATAAATGCTGCTGCCTATACTAAGGTTGATCTTGCTGAAACTGAAGCTGGAGGCTTACAAAGTTTTAGAGTTAATGTTAATGGTCCAGAAAACTTGGCGAAAGTGTCTCGAAGCACAGGTTCTAAAATAATTCATTTCAGCACAGCTTATGTATTTGATGGTAAAGCAGGTCTTTATATAGAAAGTGATGAGCGATATCCACTGAACACTTATGGTAAACACAAATTAGTGGGAGAAAATCCAGTTTTAGATGTGGGAGGAGTTGTCTTAAGGACAGATACACTTTATGGGCCACATGGTGAAAACTTTGTTGATGATATTGTAATAGCAAATGCAAGAAGAAGATTGGCAAAAGGAATAAAAACTATTGAAATTGTGAGGATCAAATAGTTTCACCGACTTATACTAGAGATCTTGCACTAATGACTAAAGCAGTAATGGATAATCACGAGTCAATAGAATATGGGAGAGTATACCACGCTGTTAATAATGGCAGAGTTTCAAGAGCAGATTTAGCTAGAGTTACTATTTATATAAAGGTTTAGAATGTGAAGTTGTTAATGTACAAACAGATGTGTGGAATCAAGAAAATAGAATAGGAAAACCAACAGCTGAAAGACCTAGAGATAGCTCATTGAATATCGAAAAGTTAAGTCAAATATATAGACCAAGAGCATGGGAAGAAGCGTTAAGTGAGTATTTAAAAGAGACCCTAGAGTTAAGGCATAGTAGCATTATTAATGGATAATCCGTAAAGAACTATATCTATTTTTAATTTTCTTTGCATCTAGTGGCCATCCTTGGTTTTTATTCTTTATAATTTGCAACGTTCGACATCGTGTCTACCTGTCCGCTACTTAAGTTTACATAACTGATAAGCGGACCTTTGTATAGCCTCGTAGTTCGAGGCTCGTTAATGCTAATTATTTTTATTAATCTTACAATAGCGGACTAATGGCACAGGCATGCGCAGGTATTTACAGAACCGCAGTTCTGTACTTGCTAACTTGCTTCGTTGTGCAAATTGTTTTATTATATATATTACTATGAAGAGGTTGGAGTTTTATCACTAATTCTTATTTTCTCTCTGGAGTTTCCACCAAATGAGCTGTCAAGATAGCCTTCGGCTTCGCCTCAGAAGTTTATAAGAAAACGAAAGGTTTAATCTCTAAAAACATACTCGCCATTTTCTTCATAGACAATTGCTCCCTTAAATGGCTCTCTTGCTTCATAAAGAGGTGATTGATGTGCTTGATTAAGAATGGATGCTACCTTATCAGCAGTATCTCTATTAGTTCCATTAGGATATGTTGCTTGTAACATCTAATTTATGCCATCTTGTTTAGCTTCTTGAGCGAGAGCAGTTAACCTTTCATTACCTCTTATATTATCCATGCCTTGGATTAAAGAAAGTTCTAATTGAGATGGTGTTCTAACCATTTTACGAATTGTTGGTAATTCTGTTTCAATTTTTTGTTTTGAAGCATTACAATAGAAGAATCCATATGCTTTTCCAACTGAGCTTTCTTTTTCATGTGTCATACTATTACTATATTTTAACTAGTATATGCTGTGTTGCATAACTCAGTATAACATTAGTTATGCATAACAAATTCTTA
>CAZBGH010000201.1:0-2579 GCA_964491335.1 uncultured Methanosarcinales archaeon
ACAAAGCATAATCCACTAGACAAACCACTAAACAGAACTTATGCAAACAATTTAATTCAACTAAACAGTAAAATGAAATATATCAGGCCAAGAACGTTTTTCAGAATTTTTTCTTGGAGAATACAGCTCTGAACTAAAAAAAACAAAAATAACGCTTAATTATTTAATAATACCTAATTATTTTATTGGTCAACTATATTTTTGTGGATTCCTATATTTTAAAAAGATATTTATAGGCTGTTGATTTTTCTATCTTTATGGTCTTTTTTACTATTTTTGAAATAATTGATATTGCAATAATGACTTTTGTAGTCGGTTTTATATTTTCAGACACTTTCAGAAAGCCTATACAAGATTATGATCCACTCAAACAAAATTATTCAGCTTTTAACTGGACAGGGATAAGATTTGCTATTATAGTGACAGCCCCTGCAATTATTTTACATGAACTATCCCACAAGATTACAGCTCTTTACTTTGGTCTTGATGCAACATTTCATGCTGCATATTTTTGGTTGGTCATAGGACTATTATTAAAACTCATTAATTTTGGGTTTATATTCTTTGTACCAGGCTATGTAGAGATAGGCTGCAGTTCATTTAACTGCAATCTTACCCCCTTAATGAGCAGTTTTATAGCATTTTCAGGGCCATTCCTAAACTTAGTCCTGTGGCTTGGCTCATGGCTGTTACTTAGATCAAAGAGCAGTTTTACAAAAGCCAGAAGAAATTATGCAGTATTGTATTTAACACAGCAGATCAATATGTTTCTTTTTATATTTAATATGATACCCTTGCCTTTCTTTGATGGTTATAAGGTTTTTGATGGTCTAATAAAGACATTCTTCTGATAGTAAAAGATAAAAATGAGTTAAGAAAGTATAAATAAAGTGTATATAAAAAATAAATAATAATGATAATAAGTTAAAATGACTACTTATTCCAATTTTGGAAGTGCAAAAACACTCAATGAATTGTACGAAGGTGCACTGAAGCAAGAATATTCTATTATCTATTGGTATCTACTTTTAATGTGGACCTTATTCGGGACCATTGGAATTATAATACTTGCTTTGTTCGAACCATTTAGTGATAAACTATTCACATATGCGCTAGATGCAAATATACCAAACTCCTTAATTGTATTTTTAGGTACACCTTTTGTAATGTTAATACGTGCTATACTTTTGGTAGAAACTGTCGGCTATTTTTACCATCGTTTCTTTCAGCATTTGAGTTTCATGACTCGCACTACAAATACTATTAGAAAGAACCAAAGGTATCATTGGATACACCACATGATTTTTTATCCTGTTGGTAAAGCATACAGAAGAGATGGAGAATATATTGCAGCAGAACCAGGCATAGGTCTAAGTTGGGTAATTCCTATTCTAATTTTTGCAGCATTGATTTTAAAATTTATTGGTATTAATATAAAATCCTTTCTTTTTATCGGATTTGGGCTCCTATACATTTACACCATCAGCATGGCTCATGAAAGATTCCACCTGAAAAACCATTCATGGTCAAATAGCAAATACTTTAAGTGGCTGGAAGATATTCATATCCTCCATCACTGGGATCAAGGTACCAATTACACAATACTAAATCCTGTGTTAGATATTATTTTTGGTACATACATGTCACCAAAGAAACACAAAAAACAAATAATACAAGCGCTTAAAGAGTACAGCTTAACAATTTCTGATGTTATTAATTGGAGATATCTTTTAATAGAAGCCACTCCTGCAGAATACGCAGCATTTATTTCTGCGGCAAGACAGTACCCTTGTGGACTTAGTAAAGTTGAGAATTTGCTTAGATTACTAAAAATGAGAGTATATACTTGTCCAAATGATGAAAGTGCAAAGGATATATTAGAAAAAGCTATTAGTTGTCTAAAAGAGATTCACACACAAATGTCATATAAAATATTAAATAATTTTAGAAAATAAGCAAGGCAAAGGAGAGAGTCAGACTATTAAGCTTTCATGGAGGTTCAATTGCACAGATTTCTACTGCGCAATCGCACAGTAAAATTTAAATATTAGCTATACAACTCTCAATTGTGCTCACAGACAATTTACTATTGAAGATTGAGTATTATAAAATCTTGACTAATTCTGCTAGAGGTGTTTATCAATGAGTGAAGAACTGCTTAAATCTGTTTCTGATAAGACAGTAGAGCATGAATATTATATACCTATTCCTGAGAATTATAAGATAGGCAAGACTAAGTATGTTATTGTGTTTGGAACAGTTATGTCTGGATTAGGCAAAGGAATTTTTAGCTCCTCTTTAGCCAAGTTATTACAGTTTAAGGGCTTTAATATTGCTCCTATTAAATTTGATGGATACTTGAATATTGATGCAGGAACATTAAATCCATATAGGCATGGAGAGGTCTTTGTTTTAGATGATGGGACAGAGTGTGATATGGACCTAGGAACTTATGAAAGATTCTTGGATATAGAGCTAACTAAAGATAACTATCTGACAGGTGGCAAGATATTCAATAATATTCTTAGCAGGGAAAGAGAAGGAAAATATCTGGGAAGAGATGTACAGTTTATACCACA
>CAZBGH010000202.1:0-2547 GCA_964491335.1 uncultured Methanosarcinales archaeon
AAATACCTGATCTTACCCATCAGGTTAAACCACCTACCGTGAGAACGGCCAGTGGATGATGATGATGATGTGGGCCCTATGGTATACACATGTATACACACAGAAGGCTATGAAGTCAAGTCAAGTCAAGTTTTATTTCGGTCGTAATTTAATTAATTACATAGACCATTCAAAGTTATACATAACGTGAAGGTCATATTGAGTGATAGTTATCTCTCGAGTAATCCCAGTTCGAGTAATCTTAGTTCAAGTGCATCAAGTACTCTACATTCAAGTGCGTCATTATTTAACTACATAGTTAATTAGTGATATTGCAGTAAATAGGTTTGTTTTAAGTGTCACACTAGTATAATTAACGTTGCATATACAATAAATAAATAAATCTAATACGGTGACAAATCTCAATAATAGATTTTGATACATCTAAGTTATTGTTAAAGTAACTAAAGTCACATTTGAAGGTGTTAATCAATTCCAATTCAGTGAACGTTGGAATGCTTAACTCCTCCACTGCAACCGGGCAGTTTATAATAATATGGAAAATTAATTTTTCCGCGTTTACGCAAAGTAATCCGCAAAAGCGGCAAAAAATACCGTTAGCAATAACATCTAATGGTTTTAGCAAACTATTTGTACGAATTAAGAGTAGCGTGTGTCTATAATGGTAAGGCAGAAACCAATAGCTTAGACTATCATTAAAGAATGTCGTGCCTAAGAAGTGTGAGTTACAGTAGTGTGATATAACCTCATTTGCAACTGAATCCTTATAACGGTTCATCAAAATATTGTAAAACAAATTACAGTTCCCACCATTTAAGGAACCAATATCAAGAAAATGTTTTAAACCAAAGTCACATAACCTACTATTTAGATCGCGCAACGGATATTTATATAGTGTAGGATAATGTAATAATATATCTAAACAGTCTGTTAAATAAATATTACCAGCATTAACTATCCGACAAAGATATTTAAATTGCTGAAAAATCAGACATTCTTTTGGGTGATCTAAGCAAAGCTCTTTTTTAATTAAGCAATGTGATGTATTCAATGGTAAATTATATATTTTCTTCACAAAAGTACAATTAAAATCTGGCAACTTAGATAAGTTATAAGCCCATAAGGGACTTCCATAACTGAGCATAGAAACAACATAAGAATAATAAAGCATTTTAGTTAATTTAGGGTGCAGGAATTTACAAAAAGGAAATAGTGAGTTCAAAACTGCTATTGAACGTTTCGTTTTTGTGATTGCGTTTGTGAACATATTTTTATTCGACAATGAAGAGTTAAATTCTAGACCTAGATATTTTACAGTTTCTGAGCAGCTCACATTAACACCACATACACAAAAACATGGATTAGGGGTGTTCACAGTGGAATTGCGGTGAAACTTTATGATCTGGGTCTTTTGCGGGTTAATTATCAAATAATTTTGCTTTGCATACACTTCTAAAGTTGTTAATGCTTTAGTTAAGGAAAGTGCGTCTTCTGAAAGGATTACCAAATCATCTGCATAAAAGATGCAACTGATAATTTTGTTAATTAAATGCAGACCAACCAACGTCTGGTTCAATACCCGGCTCAGGTCATCAATATAGAGACAGAAAAGTAAAGGGGACAAAGGGTCCCCCTGTCTAACACCTTTATTACACAGAATTACACCAGAAATATCACCATTAGGAAGCTTTATCTGAGCTGTCGAATCGGAGTACATGCTCTGAATTAACTCACAAAAATTACCTGGTATGCCTCGGTCATACAGTTTCTGAATTAATAACGACCTATTAATTGAATCGAAAGCAGTTGAAAAGTCAATTAGCGCAGCTAAAGGTTCTTTGAATATTAAATGCAATAGTAGTTTGAAAGACCATAGCAGCGTCAGTCGTACTGCGATTGGGACAAAAACCGAATTGGTTATCGTTTAGTGGAGCAAATTTTCCCAGCCATGAGCGCAGTCTTTTTTCTAATACTCTTGAGAACAATTTGGCTAAACAAGATTGTAGCATTATGGGACGGTAATTATTTGCTAAATGAATATCACCTTTTTTGAACACAGGCGTAATGAAAGCATTTTTCCACTGGCTTGGGTACTTACAACTGTATAGAATTGAATTGAATAATAAAGGTATATAATAAGGTAATAGATGGTGAATTTGTTTAATAACTGGATAAGGTATATTGTCAACACCTGGAGCAGACCTATTGGTGCATTTTCTGAGGTGAAATTCTATTTCAGTGTCAGAGATTGGTGCAAAAAGAATACTATCATCAGAGTCAGTAATTACAGTACGAGTAAATATTGGTGAATTACATAAACCCTTATCCAAGTAAAGAGATGAAAAATAAACAAAAAAGGAATCAACTTTTTTGAGTTTATTTGAGCTTATTATTTGAGCTTATTTGAGTTTCGTCTGCGATAATTCCAAATAGAGTTAGGATATTTGCATATTTTGGAAATAATTTCTTCTTGCGCTAAGTCTTTCTTTTTACGTAGTAGAGCACGAAAAGTTTTTTTAAGACATATTAGTCTATGTCTATAGATGT
>CAZBGH010000203.1:0-2536 GCA_964491335.1 uncultured Methanosarcinales archaeon
TCTATTGGATTATCCTGTAAGTACTCTAAGCCATTCTTTAAAGCAATTTCTGCTTTCATTAATTCTAACCCAATGTCTAAAGCATGAGGTATAAGAGAAATAATGTTCTCTCTAATAAGAGTATCTCTCATTTCGATAGCAGTTTTCGCTTTATAAATACCTAAACTCTCTTTCTCAGGTGATGTATGCTCTACAATTATATGCTCGTCATCTATTGTTACAATTAAATTTCCTCGTGGATCTATCTCGTTAAGATGCCACTGATACCTTCTAATATATTTGTCTACAATCTTTTGACATCTTTCCCATGAATCATCATAAATATGGGCAGATTGTGATAAAATTACTAAGCTTCCTAAGCTTATATTTACTTCTTCTTTGTTTGCACCTTCCTTGCCTTTTACTTTTAAACCTGCAACAACCTGCTGCCGGACCTCTTCTTGCAACATCCTCAACCCAAAGGCATTCTCAGGGTAGCCCTCAAACATATCATGACTTCTAAATATTGCTGTCATATGCAGTTTATCATCTCTGATTCTAAACCAAACATGATTAAGACATGGAGAACCTCCTATCGTCAAGTCTTGTGCAGGATCCCAGAGAGATATTACAACTGCTCTTGATATAGATTGTCTTACAAGCTTTTCAACTGCACCTTTAACCTGATCTACATGAAACCAGCTTCTCATTCTACTGCCATAAGTATACTCATTCTCATAGACACCGCCTTTAACATCTCTAGTAATTCTGGGAATGTACTCCCTAATATGCTGAGCATCACCTGGAAAATATTCCTCAAACCTGAAATTAGATGGATCTTCATCAGTTATAACTGAAAGCATATTTATCACTTCCTTTTGTTTGTCATCATAGTGAGTAGTATTTACCTTACCAAATTTTAAAATTGTATCTAGAATCTTGAGCCATACCTCTCCAATAGTTTTTCCTCTTAAAATGTATCCTATGTCTTCTCCGACATATTTTATACCCTTTTCTTCTTCTTTAATGAAAACCTGTTTTTCTCTTATCTTTTTCGGTTTTGGAAATGAAGCAAAATCAATCTTTGTTATATCTTGCACTCTTACAGCAACAACAGACTCTCTCAATAGATTCAATGATTCTTCTGGAATGTCAAGATCTATATACCCTTCATATTGAGAATTAACACGCCAGCACGGTTTTTCAGTGATATCTGTTTTGCCTTTATGAAAACCTTTCTCAAAAAAGTCTAGAAGAACAACTCCAGATCTTGAGAAATCTACACCAGTTATTATTAAATGTGTGATTTGAGGATTAGCAAGCAAGTTCCTAACCAATAAGTCTAGTCCTCTTTCAGCTGAAAAAAGCTGACCAAGAACTGCATACTTTTTAGGGTCTATTTTTTTGGCTAGCTCTGCAGATTTTGTCCAGAGAGAAATTATCCCTACATGACCGCTAGGATCACCTACTATGAGCCTACTTCCTTTATATAAAGGTTGAAACACCATAACACCCACCATAAACACCCCAACAATATAGAGATTAGTTCAGTATTAGTCCTATTTTCAGTATTAACTCTATTAAACCTTAAGTATAAATGAACCGATGAACCAGTTTAGTAGATTTAAGTAATATATAAAAGCTTTGGAAGTATTTCTTAACCACCTTTATGAGACAATATATCCTCAAGTAGCTAATCTTTCTGCTGATATTTACATTAAAGATGCTACTTGCGTAGGTACTAGGAGAAGAGTAATATTTGAATACTAGTATTACTTTATTACCACAATGGCAGTTAAAACAATAAAGGATGTTGATGAATATATATGGCGAGAGTTTAGAAGCCTTGCTGCTCGTGACAATGTGAAAATGGGCAGGTTATTCGAGATGATGGTAGAAGAATACAAAAAGAGGCGCGCCAAGGTACGGGATGAGATCTTGAAAGGTAAGCCTGGACTAAGCAAAAAGGATGCAGATGCTATGCTAAAAACAGTAGCTAGCCTGCTAAAAGAGTGCGGCTTCCCAATCTAAAGTGATACCATGGGACTTTTACTAGATACTAACATTCTTATAGCGCTTCAGCTTAAACAGAAAAATATTGTTGATGCTGTTGATAATCTTACCGCAATACATATTGAGCCGCCTGCAATCTCTTTTATCAATTATTTTGAATTTTACTATGGGCTGTTTGATAAGAGCATTAAATCAAGAACTACCCAGACTGCTTTTATCAAGAAATTTAATTGTCTAAAGGCAACTGATATAACTGCTGAAATACTTGCCGAATTAAAATATAAATATGAAAAGCAAGGAGTTGTTATTCCTCTTGCAGATGTTATCATTGCAAGCCATGCAAAAGAGTATAATTTAGTACTAGTTACTCATGATAAGGCTTTTGAAAAGATAGAGGAAATCAAAAAAGTTATTATAGATTAATACCCGCACTCCTTATCAACAAGATTAGGCATTGGCTTCCCTTTTAGATATGCTTTAAGATTTTTACAGAATATTTCAATAGCTCTGTCCATATATTTTGGGGTTGCACCAGAGTAGTGAG
>CAZBGH010000204.1:0-2521 GCA_964491335.1 uncultured Methanosarcinales archaeon
CGGTTGATAGCCTACAATTTAGGGGCTAGATTTATTGAGATTTTCTACAGAGCCTCTCCTAAGACAAACTTTATATATCCAAATTCAATGCTTATTTTAGAGAGGTATGCAAAGGTATGAAAAAGCTTAAGATTGCAATATCTATTGACAAAAATCTGCTTGATTTAGTAGATTCAAGAATAGACGGAAGTACTATAAGATCAAGAAGCCAAGCAATAGAATACTTCCTTGAGAACGGCATAACAGAATTTGCGATTGACACAGCAGTCATATTGCTTAGTAAAAGGCATCATAATGTTGCATTGAAAGAATTTAAAGGGCAAAGCCTGATAAGACACCAATTATCATTTTTTTCTAATAACAATATTCTTAATGTGTTTCTTGTAACACAGCGTGGTTATTTAGTTGAAAAGATTGAGCAAGAGGCTAATAAAGCAGGTGTTAACTTTAGGATAATAGAGAAAGAAGCAAAAGGAAATGCTCAAGCTCTAAAGTCGGCATCTGACAGAATAAAAGGAAAGAGTTTTGTTGCGATGTCTGGTGATATATACAATAACTTTAATCTTAAACAAATGATAAAAAAGCATAATGAGAATGTAAAATTAATGACAATGGGGCTAATGACACGAGATAAACCCTCTGAATATGGCTCAGCAATTCTTGATGGTGACTTGATAATTGACTTTAGAGAAAAAAGTGAGAAAAAGGGAACTCACGTAGTTAATGCTGGAATATATATTTTTAAGCCAGAGATATTTGAATTTCTTGAAGAGAATATAGTTTCCTTAGAGAGAGACTTATTCCCCAAGATAGCAAGAATAAAACAGCTTGTTGGATTTTTTACTCATGGAGAGTATCTCCATTTTGGAAAATAGATAATTTGGATTGAGAAAAAACCATGGAAAGGAAAAAAATTGAGATAATATTGCTTGTAATACTGTTTTTGATATCATTCTATTTTTGGACTCTACCATTTCAAAAGAACTTAGTGCCATATGGCGATGTTGATTCAAGCACACACTTTACTCTTGCAGATTATATGGGGCAAAAGAATAAAGTCAGTTATTATCTTCCATATTACATTGCTGCTGGTGGCTATATTGATGAAGGCGCTGGGAAATTATGGTACCCCCCTCAATTCCACTTAAGTGCTGCAATATCCCAAATCTTTTCAGGCCACAGAGTTTTGGGAATTCTAATATTTCATGCTATCTCAAATTTTGCTATAGTCTTCACAAGCTTTTTACTTATAAGACATCTCTATGGCACAACAGCAGCCTTTTTATCGAGTTTTCTGCTGATCTTTTCAATAAGAGACATACTATGGTACATTTGGGGACAATACCCACAAGTTTTATCATTTGCAATAGTTCCATTAACAGTTTATTGTTTTTATAGATATGTTACTAATAATGAAAAAAAATATTATATCTATTTTGCTGGTATATTCATTGCGGTGCAGTTCTATATCCACCCACAATCCATTCTTCTTTCTTTCCTTATCCTTTCAATATTTTCCTTACTTTATTGGGTTAAAATAAAAAAGATTCCATTCAAAATTCTGGATGTTTTTGTGTTTATTGCAATTACATTCTTCATGATACTACCTTTTTACAGCTTTCCTTTTGGATCAACAACAATATACACAGGAGCTGTTAGTCAAGGCTTTGGCTTTCATCCAGAGCATTTAAATAGCTTAGTTCATTGGTACGGTGTATTAAAACCAGTTGGAGTTCCTTCTTATTATTATTCATTTAGTGAAATGCACGGCTTTCTAAGTTTAGGAGATTTTAAGCTTCCTTGGATTTTGCCATTTTTCTTTATAGGAATATTATTTATTATATTAAGGAGAAAGATAGAGGATCTTTTAATGATTAGCTGGATAATAGCCTTTTATATATTGAGCCATGATTTTGTCTTTGGTTTGTTTAGAGCAGAAAGATTTATAGAAACAGAGGCTCATATATTATATCCAGTAGCTGTTGTTGGATTGCTAGGTTTAGCCTCCCTATTCAATTTTATTGAAAATTTTAAATTATATATTAAGTATTTTTTGATTGGGATTTTTATCTTGATTGCAGTAAGCATAAACGCTAAATATTCTTACTCAACTTTGCACAACGCTTATGGAGGTATACTAAGGCTCACTCCTTATGAGTATCAAGCTACTGAGTGGATTAATAAAAATGTGCCAGAAGATGCAGACATTCTGATAAAAGGCACAGTAATTTATACAAAAAAAAAATGGATGCAAGCCCTTAGCCTAAGGCATATTGACTGGGTAAGAAGTGAGATAGCAAAAACACATGACTATGTCCTGCTTGACTATTCAGACTTTGTGCTCTTAAGTCAACAGGATTCCAGATACAGGAATGAGATAGATTCTCTACAAAAATGGGAGAAAGATAATTTGATTAATGCTAAACTTGTTTATGATAAAGATTTTGTTAGGGTGTATAAACTTGAAACTTAACATAGAAACTAAAATATTAATGGCTGGAATAGGTATAGCTACTATAAT